>JBDKJU010000031.1:0-3650 GCA_039796435.1 Pseudomonadota bacterium
CCCACTGAGCCTCAGTGGGCAAATGTGCTCCTGACCAACGCGCAAAAGCATCTGCTTCAAAATAGCTCACATGACCGACAGGGGCATCTAGGTCCAGCTCCTCTAAACCATTCAGAGTGAAGTGTTGCCAGCGCCCATCTTCGTCCTGCTGGCGCCAATAAAATGGGGCTTGCCATTGCCATTCCTGCACAGAAGACCAACCTTCGGACAGCCACAACTCAGGACGGGCATAAGCACCATCTTGCATAAAAGCCAGATACTGGCCATTGCTTACTGGGTGACTGGCCAGTGCATAAGGCTTGACATACACCTGGTGGCGAGGGTGTTCATTGTCAAAGCTAAAGTGCTGCGGCAAAGCGCCAATCGCAACCAAGCCCCCATCACACTCTAGCCAAGAGGGAGGGCTAGTGCCCTCCTGCACCACGTGGTCAAAGACACGCCCAGTTGAGGTGGACGCGGCGGTGGCTTGGTAGGCAGGCATAAGTGGGTTGCAGAACAAAAGATGTTTCAGATCAGTCAACATCAATTCTTGATGTTGCTGCTCATGCTGAATCCCCAACTCCACAAGCGCCGCTAGCTGCGCTCCCGTTTGCTCTGAGGCATGGGGCTGCGTCAAGAGTCTGTGCACCGCTGTGTCCACATACTCACGATAAGCCAACACCTCGGCAAGCCGAGGACGCGTGAGCAGACCTCTTTGTGGGCGGGGAAATTTTTCACCCACGGCGTTGTAGTAAGAGTTAAACAGTACCTTGAACGCCTCGTGGAAAACCCGATAGGATGGCGCAAACTGCGCCAAAATAAAGGTCTCAAAAAACCAGGTGGTGTGTGCCAAATGCCACTTGATGGGGCTGGCATCTGGCATGGATTGCACCACGCAATCCTCCTCGCTCAAACCAGCCATCAGGCGAAGACTTTGGGCACGCAGTGCAGTAAAACGCGCCGCTAGAGATATATGGGTATCGTGCATGAGCAACACTATAGCAATATGCGAGAGTTAAGACCGCTAAACTCAGACTTTTCATATTCCAGTGTAAAGGAGCCCCATGTATCTGCGTGCCTTATTTGAACAAGCTGATGAATTCATTGCCGTGCGTCGCGACATTCACGCCAACCCCGAACTTGGTTTTACCGAGTTTCGCACTTCCGCACTGGTCGCAGAACGCCTGGAGCGCTATGGTTATCAGGTGCACAAAAACCTGGGCAAAACTGGCGTGGTGGGCGTACTCAAAAAAGGCAATGGCAGCAAAAGCATAGGCATACGTGCCGACATGGATGCACTGCCCATCAACGAGGCCAATGCCTTTGGGCACGTGAGTAAAAATAAAGGACTGATGCATGCCTGTGGCCACGACGGGCACACTGCCATGCTGCTGGCTGCCGCCAAATACATCGCCGAAAGTGTGGACTTCAACGGCACACTCAATCTTATCTTTCAACCCGCGGAAGAAGGGCAAGGCGGTGCGCCGGCGATGATGAACGATGGCCTATTTGAACGCTTCCCATGCGATGCCATTTTCGCCATGCACAATATGCCCAAGCACCCCTTGGGCAGTTTCGCCCTCTGCGATGGCGCAATGATGGCCTCTAGCGACAATGCCACCATCACCGTGGTGGGCAATGGTGGGCACGGCGCCTATCCTCATCTTGCTGCTGATCCGGTGGTGGCGGCGGCCAGCTTGGTCATGGCGCTGCAAACCGTGGTGGCTCGCAATGTCGACCCTTCGCAAATGGCTGTGGTGACTATTGGTGCATTAAACGCTGGACAGGCCAATAATGTCATCCCCGATGCGGCAGTTCTGAAACTATCGATACGGGCATTAAATCCAGAGGTGCGCGTGCTGCTAAAAGAACGCATTTGCGCCATTGCCAAAGCTCAAGCAGAAAGCTACCACTGCCGTGCCGACATTGACTACAAAGACGGTTATCCGGTGTTGGTCAACACCCTTGCCGAAACTGATTTCGCCCGTCAGGTGGCTCTGGAACTGGTGGGGGCTGACAAGGTTGAGCTAAACGCTAAACCGGTGTATGGCAGTGAAGACTTTGCCTTTATGCTGCAAAAAAGACCCGGCTGCTACTTATTCATTGGCAACGGCGACGGCAAGGACGCCAGCGATTGCATGGTGCACAACCCCGCCTACGACTTTAACGATGCCAACATTTCAGTCGGTTCAGCCTTCTGGTGCCTGTTGGTCAAGCGGTATTTGGCGTGAAGTTTCAGTTAAGCGCGAGTACTGCCCTTGAGTTCAAGGCCTATGGCACGGATTATGTTGACATAGGCAATCACCGCCATACCACAGCCATTTTGCTGTTGCCCGATGCAGGTGTTGTGCCTTGGTCAGCCCTTAGTTTTGCAGCCATTAATAACGACTCTTGGGCTCAGGTCATCGATGAAAACCCAGAGGTGTTTTTGCTCGGCACCGGCACACAGCAACGCTTTATCCATCCCAAACACACTCAGGCATTGCTGGCCGCAGGCATTGCCGTCGAGTGCATGAATCTTGGTGCCCTGTGCCGAACATTTAATATACTGCGCTCTGAAGATCGCCGCGTGGCGGCCGCCATCGTATTCCAATAAAAGGAGACCCATGAACAAACTTATCCTCAGCCTCTTTGCCCTGCCTTGCCTGTGCCTAGGCCAAGCTTTCCCCAACAAACCCATCAACTACCTAGTGCCGTTTCCTGCGGGTGGCGAAAGTGACATTGTGGCCCGGTGGCAACAAGAAACATTTGCCAAAAAATTCCCGCCGCACAACATGGTGGTCGTCAATAAAGTGGGCGCGGGCGGTGGTCTGGCATGGTCACAAATGAACCGTGAGCCCATTGACGGCAGCTCGGTGACCGGAGTGAATTTGCCCCACATTGTTCTGCAACCCATGGAAGGCAATGTGCAATACAAAACCGAGGATGTCACGCCGGTGTATTTTTTTCACTACACTCCTGATGCCATCGTCGTGCCCGCCAACAGCCCATTTAAAACTTTGCAAGATCTGCTCACCGCCGCCCGAGCCAAACCAGGTGATATCGCTTTTGGCGGCTCGGCGTTGAACGGAGCCAATCATGCAGCGCATGCCCGCTTCGAGGACATGAGCAAAATCAAAACTGTCTACGTCCCCTTCAAGGGCACAGCGGACATGACCAGCTCATTGCTGGGCGGGCATTTACATGCGTCCATGACCTACATCACCTTTGCTATCAGCAATAAAGAGAAAACGCGTGTCTTGGCCATCGCCACCGAAAAACGCCACCCCCTGTTTCCGGACGTACCCACCTTCAAAGAGCTTGGCTACTCTTGGGCTGATGGCGCCTACCGTGGTGTGGGCGTGGCCAAGGGCACGCCGGAAGCTGTGCGCAAACAAGTTTCAGAAGTATTTCGCACCTTAAATGCCGACCCTGACTACAAACGCCGCAACGTCAATGGTGGTTTTGAGCTGGTCGATATCGGCTACGAACAAATGCCGGCCTTCATGGCCGAGCGCAGCAAGGCCTACCAAGCCGATGCCAAGAGACTGGGACTACTCAAATAAGGTGTTTATGTTCAACGTTTTTTTTGCGGGGGTGGCGCTGTACACAGCGCTGACATCCTCGGTAGTGGCACAGCCCGACCCCAACAAGGTCTTGCGTGTCGCCTTTCCGGTGGCAGAGACTGGCTT
>JBDKJU010000032.1:0-6506 GCA_039796435.1 Pseudomonadota bacterium
TTCACCGCCAACTCAAGCTCAGAGCCGGTGGCCAAGAGGGTGACTTTGGCATTGGCATTGTCGTGCAGTACATAGCCGCCCTGACTCATGGCCTGCAGCTGAGCGTCGGTCTTGGGCGTGAGGGGCAGATTTTGGCGCGACAAAATCAAGGCGCTGGGGCCACTGCGATTTTCCACCGCGGCGCACCAAGCCGCCATGGTCTCTGCATGATCTGCGGGCCGCCATACCTTGAGATTGGGGATCAGACGCAAAGACGCCACATGCTCCACCGATTGATGTGTGGGGCCATCTTCACCAAGCCCGATGGAGTCGTGGGTGAACACATGCACCACCCTTTGTTTCATCAGCGCCGCCATGCGAATGGCGTTGCGGCTGTAGTCGCTAAAGGTCAAAAAGGTGCCGCCATAGGGCAAATATCCACCATGCAAGGCCACTCCGTTCATGATGGCGGCCATGCCAAATTCACGCACACCGTAGTTGATGTGGGCACCCGGACTGCCGGCACGCAGCGCCTTCACACCCTTCCAGTCCGTGAAGTTAGAGCCCGTGAGGTCGGCAGAACCACCAAGCAACTCGGGCAGGAGCACAGACAACTCTGTCAGAGCCGCCTGCGAGGCTTTGCGGGTGGCCACTGCGGCGCTGACGGCTTGTGCCCGCGCAATCAGATTGGCCTTCTGCTCGGTATAGGCGGCGGGCAGCTCTCCTTGCATACGACGCGTGAACTCGGCCGCTTGCTTGGGGTAAGCATGTTGATAATCAGCAAAGGTCTGGTTCCAGGCAGCTTCTGCGGCACTGCCTTGAGTCTTGGCACCAAAGCCTGTGTATACCTCGGCGGGGATGACGAAAGATGCATGAGTCCAAGCCAGGGCCGCGCGCGTGGCGGCAACCTCGGCAGCACCCAAGGCGGCGCCGTGCACACTGTCCGTGCCTTGTTTGTTGGGGGAGCCTTTGCCGATGATGGTCTTGCAGCAGATAAGCGTGGGCTTGCCACCCTCACGATTGGCCTGCGCTTTGGCTTGCGCAATGGCAGCGTCCACCGCCGCGACCTCGTGACCGTCCACAGAGAGTACATTCCATCCATAAGCTTCAAAACGCTTGGGCGTGTTGTCAGCGAACCAATGTTTGACTTCGCCGTCAATGGAGATGCCGTTATCGTCGTATAAGAAAATAAGCTTGGACAAGCCCAAGGTGCCCGCCAGTGAGCACACCTCGTGCGAAATGCCCTCCATGAGACAGCCATCGCCCAAAAAAGCATAGGTGAAATGATTCACAATCTCGTGACCGGGGCGGTTGAACTCTTTTGCCAAGCACCACTCAGCCAGCGCCATGCCCACGGCGTTGGCAATGCCCTGCCCTAATGGCCCCGTGGTGGTTTCAACGCCTGGAGTGACCGCCACTTCAGGGTGGCCGGGGGTTTTGGAATGCAATTGGCGAAATTTTTCGATTTCGCTCATGGGCAAGTCATAACCTGAAAAATGCAGCAAGGCATAGTGCAGCATCGAGCCATGCCCATTGGAGATCAGAAAGCGGTCGCGGTTGGCCCAGGCAGGGTTGCAAGGGTTGTGCCGGTAATGGCGCGTCCACAAAGCCACGGCAATTTCGGCCATGCCCATAGGCATGCCGGGATGACCGGATTTGGCTTTTTCCACGGCGTCCATGGACAGCACGCGAATGGCGTTGGCGAGCAGGTTTTCTTGGGGGGTATTCGGCATTATCGTACTTCGGCCTTGCAAATCAGGCTTGAATTTCTAAAAACCGTTATTATGTCGGATATTCATTAATTTAAATCAACAATCGATCGCATGAACATGGTATACGCCCTGCACGGGGCAGAATTTGTCTGGGTGAACGGCACGATTTTTCGTACTGACTACCTGCGCATACCTGATGACGAGACCACGGCCGATGATGTGATTCTCGAAGGTTCACACGACAACATGCGGCTCATGCTCACGCAAAGCGATATTCAAAAAGCCAAGGCCCATGAAGACGGGAGCTTTGAGTTTGGCGATGGGGTGTTTTTACGTTTTTTGAGTTCGGCCTCTCTGCACTGAGCGCAGTAAGTCCGCTGCGGCGCGACACTGCCGCACGCCCGAAGATTATTGCGCCTGCATCCGCTTGGGAAAACCGGCGCTGGTTTGAATGGCCAGCTTGCCCTGTTCATCTATGCCATTGCGCAAGGCAATCACATAAGGACTGGCAGCCGCGTCCCACATCAACGGACCGTAAGCTTGGCGCAGAGCATGTGCCTCAAAACCCATGCTCAGCAACAAGGTGGGAAATATTTGCCGATGCTGGGCGCGCTGCTGCGTAGCGCTGGCGGTGGCGGCCTGCAGCAAGGCCGGAATATTGCTGTTCAACATCAGCGGGACGCTGAATTCCTGATCGTTGCCGTTGGCATTGCAATGCACTATGGGTCGGTCTAAATCTTGTCCGTGGTCAGAGGTGTACACCATCACATAGGGCTTGGACATGGTCTGCGCCACATCGCCCAAGGCACGAAAAAACAGCTCCTGGTTGTAGCTCAGGGCCAGCCGGTAACTCTGCCCCTTGTGCATTGAATTGTCGTTCAGCCGCGTAGGATAATGTTGCTCAAACGGGATGTGTATGCCCCGCTTGATCACATACACCAGATCCTTGCCTTCACTGGTCAGGATGCGCCGCAACTCCAAGGCAATTTCAGCGTCAGTGTTGCGGTCCTTGCCCAGTGCCAAGATACGATTTATCTGGCGGCGCTCGGTCTTGTTGACATAGTCTTCCAAAATAGTGGTGTGGTTTTGCCCATCAATCACATGAGTGCGGTAGCCCTGCGCGCTGGCATGTTGCCAAAGGGTGGGGTAGCGCAGCGGCTCTCCGGGCAAGGTGGTGGCACCCGCCTTGATATCAGGAGTGCCCCAGCGCAGCAAAGCCTTGCTCATGGCGCTGCAATTCAATCCTGAACTGGCCTCACCAAAGCTGATCCACTGCGCTTGCTTGCGCGCAGGCTCACTCAACTCCTGCCACTCGCGATAGCGCACACTTTCATCTACCAGCAAAATAATCTTGTCGGCGATAAATTCATGCTGCGGCTTGGCCACCGGCACGCTGATCGCATCGCGGGCAGGTTCGCTGACCCACCAGTCGTGCGCATTCCACCACCAGAAATTCACTCCAGTGGGCAGATAGGCATTAAATTTACCTCCCAGAAGCAACAAAGATGCCGCACAAAGCCCCATGCCATACGCCAGATAACGCCCATGTGTGCTTGACTTGCGTAAAAAATCGGAAAAATGGCTGTGCTGCATAGCGTACCAAACCCCCAGACCAGAGAGCAGCACGGGCATGCCCCCCATGAGCAAGAGATCGGTATAAGCCCCTAGAAAATTACCCAGGCTGTGTTTTTCGGTCATCAACCACACCGCACTGCTGTACTCAAAGCGTTGCACTCCGAGATATTGCAGGGCAATGCGGTTGATGCCAACGCTCAGACACAGCAAAGTAAGCAAGCCAAACACCAGCACTCGATAACGGGCGCACAAAAGCATCATCAATCCCGTCCACAGCGCCAAGGTGGCCAGCAACTGCACCAGCAAGGGGGCATAAGCACCCGTGCGCCAATGGTGGCCAGTGGCCGCTTTTAACACCGCCCAATCCCACCAAATGAAGATCAGGCCGCAAATCACCACCGGCAGCAAATGCCTGAGCGCAAATGCCAAAGCGAGGCGATTTTTCAACATGAAGTGTGTGCGGGAATCAAGGGCTTGGTGTCGCGCTATGCCTGCGACTTGCTGGCCGACCCTTCCAAACCTGCCAGCACTTTTTTATTCATCCCCGGAATGACCATCTCAAAAATATTGTTCACGCAGGTGTAGTCGTAATAGCCTAGGCGCGCGATCGGGGCAATTTTTAGAATGTCTACTTTTCCGTCGCGAGTGATGAATTCGTCAGCGATATGCACGCCCACCACCCGCCCAAACACCACATCCACAGTGCCCATCGGTGGATTGCCAGGCAGGCGCACGGTCTGCAGGTACTTGCACTCAAACTGTATGGGCGAGGCCGCCACCCGCTTGGCCTTGACCAGGCGTGCCTCAGCCTTGGCAAGCCCCGCACGCGCAAACTCATCGACACTGGCGGGCAACTCTTCCGCACTGATGTTCACTGCTTCACGCAAAGCGTAGGTGGCCATGTTCCAAACAAATTCACCACTGTCTTCGGCATTGCGCACACTGTCCTTGCGGCCACTATGTGAGTCTTGATTGGCACTGAACATGACGATGGGCGGATCGTAGGTGACGTTTTGAAATTGACTGTAGGGCGCAAGGTTGTCTACTCCTTGCGCATCAACCGTCGAAATCCAGCCTATGGGGCGGGGCACCACACACGATTTGAAAGGATCGAAAGGCAGGCCATGAGAAGTGACACCAGGTTCGTAGTACATAAGAAAAATAAGGTAAAAAAGCGATTTTCGTCATTTTGCCTCATATGTCCCTCACCCATTTAAGCGCCCGCCAACAGTCGCAACTCTTGCAAGAACGGCAACTCTCAGCGCGTGAGTGTCTGGAGGCGCATCTGCGCCAAATTGAACGCCTGAACCCCAAAATCAACGCCCTCATCTACTTAGACGCTGAAGGGGCACAACAGCAGGCCTTGGCCATTGACGAACGACGGGCTAGCGGCGAGTTGCTGTCACCACTTGCCGGTCTGCCCATCGCCATTAAAGACATGGAACGCGTCATTGGCATGCCGCAAACTTTTGGCTCGCCCATCTTCAAAGACAACATCACCGATAGCGACAGCCTAATGGTCGAGCGCTTGCGCCAGCACGGTTGCCTGATCTTGGGCAAGACCAATGTGCCCGAATTCTCCATGGGCAGTCACACCTTTAACACCGTGTTTGGTGCCACCCGCAACCCCTATGACTTGAGCAAGAGTGCGGGCGGTTCTACTGGTGGGGGCGCAGCCGCAGTGCGTGCCCACATGCTGCCATTTTGTGATGGCTCTGACCTAGGCGGATCACTGCGCAATCCGGGCAATTTCAATAACCTGATTGGCCTGCGCCCAAGCCCGGGCCGTGTGCCCATCTGGCCTGCTGGCAGCCACTGGAACCCCCTAGGCGTGTATGGGCCAATTGCGCGCAGCGCCGAAGATTGCGCGCTGCTGCTGTATGCACAGTCAGGAGGTGACGCACGCAACCCTATCTCTTTGTGGGAAGACCCCCGTGTTTTTTTAGCCAATCTGTCGCGCGATTTCAAGGGCGTCAAGGTAGCCTATTCGCTCGACATGGGCGGTTTGCCCATGCAGGCCGAAGTCAAGCGCGTGCTGGCGCAGGGTCTGCACTATTTGCAGGACCTCGGTGTCGAGCTCCTTGAAGACTGCCCTGATTTTTCTGAAGCTGATGCCGCCTTTGCGGTACTGCGGGCTTTTTTTGCAGCTCAAACTTGGGGGCCAAGCTACC
This sequence comes from Pseudomonadota bacterium, assembly GCA_039796435.1. Lineage (GTDB taxonomy): Bacteria > Pseudomonadota > Gammaproteobacteria > Burkholderiales > Casimicrobiaceae > JBDKJU01. Next base: position 5,438 of record JBDKJU010000032.1, read on the forward strand.
GCAAGCACCGCGACAAAATGAAAGACACTGCCATCTGGAACATCGAAAAAGGTCTGGCTCTCTCGGCACAAGAAGTGAGTGATGCCCTGCTCGCGCAATCCCGTGTCTACGAACGCATGCGCGTGTTCATGCAGGACTACGCTTTTTTTGTGGGGCCAGTCAATCAAGTGCTGCCCTTTGATATTGACACCCCGTATCCCCGCGACATAGAGGGCGTGCCCATGCATGACTATGTGGAGTGGATGCAGTCGGCCAGCCGCATCACCACCAGCCTGCACCCGGCGCTGTCTTGCCCCATAGGCTTTAGCCAAACAGGCTTGCCCGTGGGGCTGCAGATCGTGGGTCGGTATCGCGATGAGCTTGGCCTACTACAATTCGCCCATGCTATTGAACAGCTCACCCAGCTTGCGCAACGCCGCCCCGAATTGGCTTAAACGCAAATTTATTTCCTCTCCTGCCATCTGTTTTTTAAGTGTGCTGTGCGTGCTGTGCGGCGCTTGTAGCACGGTCACGACCGTGGGCGGGGCAGTAGGAGGAGCGGTCGGCAGTGTCGCAGTTGGCACGGTAAAAGTGGCTGCTGGCACAGTGGGCATCGTGACCGGCGTGGCCTATGACGGCGCCAAGATCGTTGCCGGTGGCGTGGTGAGCGGCGTGACCGCCGGAGCGGTTGCCACCGTGGTGGTGGTGAAAAACATCACCGTGAGCAGCACGCTCTTGGCGCTTAATGCCGCCATCAGCGCCGCCAGCTTGGTGGGCAATGTCGTGGTTTGGGGCATTGCTCTGTCACGCGATAAGGACGATGGTTTTCACACCATGCTCATGCACATTGGCCCCAATACTTTTCAAAGCAATGAAGGCCGCATTGTGCGCACCAAAGACTGTCCGCAATTTGAAAAAAGCCTGCCCGCGCTGCTCAGCATCAACAAAAAAGGCGAAAGCGAAATACGTCTGGCTGGGAGGCGTTGCAGTATTGAGCAAGTTGAACAATTGGCTTAGGCCGATCTAATCCCCTTGGGGACGAGAGCAAGATTATTGGCTTTGGTATTTGAAACTAAGGACGCACCAGTGC
>JBDKJU010000033.1:0-5074 GCA_039796435.1 Pseudomonadota bacterium
AAAACACCTCTTGCATGGTGCCCCAGCGAAAGTCCGTGAGCAACTGCTGAAAGCGTGGCAGGGTGCGGTTCAGGTTGAGGTAATGACGAAAACGGGACTTGAGCGGGGCATGCGCGAAGCGCGGCTGCAGGGGATCAAACTCCCAGGGGTGGGCGTAAAACATGCTTGGAAAGCCATTGTTTTTTTCGGCACTGGTGAATAATTTTTTAGACAGAGAATAGGGAAGCAGTCTGAAGAAACCGCCGCCTCCCGCGGGCAGATTTCGTCCGCTCACACGCACCGTGGTCATGGGGATTTCCAGCAGGCCAGAAGGCAGCAAAAATGGCCCGCGCGGGGCATTTGGCATGCCGTAGAGGTCGTGCGCAATCGGATAAATGCTGGAGCTGTAGACATAGCCCGCTGCCCGAATTTCATCGAGCGCATGCAGATTGCGTGCGCCGATAGAAAAACTGGGGGCACGGTAGCCCAGCACCGCCTGCCCCGCAAGGTCTTCCAAAATGTTTTTGCTGCGCCTGATGTCTTGGCGAAATTCAGGCGGGCTGAGTTCATGAACAAAGTGGTGGGCATGGCCGTGGCTGGCCAGCTCGTGTCCTGCTTTGACGATGTCGCGCACTACTTGCGGGCAGCGCTCTGCTACCCAGCCCAAGGTAAAAAAGGTGGCTTTTATCTTGGCCTCTGCCAACGCCGACAGCACGGTGTTGACATTGCGTTCCACACGCAGGGGCAAATGGTCCCAGTCACCGCGCTGCACAGTGCTGGCAAAGGCAGCGACCTGAAAATAATCTTCTACGTCAATGGTGAGGGCGTGCTGCATGGTGGAAAGAAGAGGGGAGGCGGGAGTCAAAACTGGTACACCATGCCGAGAATCAGGCGATTGTCGATGCGGTGGGTGCTGTTCCCCACCGCAGTGCTCAAGCTGTCTATCACCTGATCATGGCGGCGCACAAAAGACAAATTCAGATTCAGATTCTTACCCAACTGCTGGCGCATCGACCAGTCGAATTGCCAGGCATATTGCCAAGGGCCGAACGGCACTGGTGCTTGGCTGGTGAGCTGGTTTGTGCTGGCTTGTGCATATTTGCCGCGACTGCGTACATAGGCCATGGACTGTCCCAGGGTAGTGCTGAGCTGATAGCTCAAACGCAAACTGGCATTTTGTGTGCGTGAGTATTGACTGCTCAGGCCAAGGAAGCTGTCAAAGTTATCACGCACAGGTTCAATCAGCACATCGGAGAGGCTAAAGCCCAGACTCAGGCGTTTTTTGCTGTAGACAAAGCTATAAGCACGCATGGTTTGCAAGACTTCGCGATTGATGTTGTAAGGCGTGGTTTGGCTGATTTGACTGGGCAGTTGCAAGGTGTTGATCAGACGATCCACCTCTGCCTGTCTGTCATTGGCATCGCTGATGCGGGTGGACAGGTAGCGGTTGAGCACACTGGCAGTGGATTGTTCACTGCCCGGAAAGGTAAACAGCTGCCTTGGATTACTGACACTGCGGCTTAAGTTGAGGTTTTGCAGGGTAAAGGCACTGCCTAGGCGGGCGTCAAGATTGTAAGTAACGCCGTAGGGGGTGCGCTCAAGCCGTCCGCCAATCTGTGAGCGCCGGCTTAAAAAGTAATCGAAGCCCAGGCCATAGCTGAGGCCAGAAGTACTGCTCTCGCTGAACTGGTCGTAGTGTTCGCGGCGGCGTAAATATTGCCACCCGCCCAGGGCATACACACGGAAATGGTCATCCACTACCCAGCGCAACATGCCTTGAGCGTTGTTGCGCTCCTCGTCGTATACCTTGGTTTTATTGAGCTGGCTGTCTAACTTTAACTGCCAGCCGACCTCTTGGTGGGCGGCGCTTTCCCACAGGGCGGTGAGTTTGTAGAAGTGTGTGGTGTCGTCACTGGCAGCGTTGCGCAGCGCATTGGCGTCATTACGGTTCACCAGAATGCTTTGTGTTTCTTGCAACTGTGCGCTTGCCTGCAAGTTCAGATGGGTGTCGCCGGGCAAATCCAGTTTCCAGTGCGGGGCCAACTCCAGACTGCTGTAGCGCACGCGGTCGTCAGTGGGCAACACTTGATTGGCGGTGGCATCGGTCAAGCCCAGCACGCTGTTGGTGTTGAGTTCTCGCACACTGGCGCGCAAGGCCACAGCGGCACGGTCTTTGTCAATAAGGCTTAACTTGCTGGTCAAGTCGAGCTGTTGCACCACCTGCCAATCGGTGTCGCCACTGAGCTTGATGACTTTGGGCGCATAGCTGAGGTTCAGGTTCAGAGGATGGCTCTGGTAGCTTAATCTTAAGCTGGGTTTGAGTTCGACATAGTTGAGGCTTTGCTGGCTCACACCCTTGCTGCTGCTTTCAGTGCGCCTGTCTTGATGGTTGAGGTCTAACCCCATTTGGGCGCGCAAGTACACGCCTTCTTGTGACCATGCCACAGCACCAAAACCTAGCCCGAACAACACGGATTGACAGGCACGGGTCAGGCCCGATGTTAGGCCGGACGTTAGGCCACACGCTAGGCCGGATGGGCGGCGCAATCGCGACGGCGGCAGCAACTTAACGCTGCACCCCATAACCATAACCGTAGCCATAACCATAGGCATAGCCATAGTAGTCGCTGCCGTAGGCGGTGCGGTTTTTATTCAGAATCAGCCCGATGACATCGCAGCTTTCTATGGTGGAGAGCGCGTCGCGCACCGCCTCTTGTGGGGTCTTTTCGGCCTCGACCACCATGGCTATTTGCCCCATCTTGGCGGCCAGCACACGCGATTCGGTGGTGACCAGCAAAGGTGGTGAGTCAAACACAAACATGTGCTTAGGGTAGAGCTCCAAAAGCTTGTCCAAGAGCTCATCCATGGCACTGCTGGCCAAGAGCTCGGTGGACCGCAGGTGGGGGCGACCGGCCAACAGCAGGCTGAAGCCCGGGATATTGGTGGGTCTTAACATCGACTCGGGTTTGAGATTGGGGTCCAAGAGCAGCTCCATGAGGCCACTGCCCGGTGGGATGCCCAGCACAGATGGCACACTGGGGCGAGCCACGTCGGCGTCCACCAAGATGACTTCTTGGTCAAGTTCGGTGACCATGGACAGGGCTAGGTTGGTGGAGGTGAAGCTTTTGCCCTCGCCGGGTAAGGAGCTGGTCACCATTAAAAAGTTGCCGCGCTCCACGGCCACATCTGGCGAGAAAGCATTGATCAGCAAAGGGCGCTTGATCATGCGCAGCTCTTCAGCAACCAGCGAGCGCTCACCCTCGGGGGTAATGAAGCCCAGTCGACGCAGTCTGTCGATGTCAAGTTTGGTGAACGGGCCGAGTTTATTGGCTTCGGTGACCTTGGTGTTGATGTTGCTGTGATTACGGTCGCTAGTGTTGCTCAGGGCCTCGCTGCCCGCAAGCGGCTCCACACGTCCCATGCTGGCGGTGTAGTTGGTGCTTTCGGGCAAGGTTTTGTGCGCACTGCCACGCCCCTGCTCATGCCCTTGTTTGACTTCGGCATCCCGGTGTTCGTGTAAACGCTTTTGTGCCTTGGGGGTGATGGAGATGGGCTCGGGCTCTAGATCTCGGCTTTTGCTTTGATAGCGTCCCAAGATTTTGGATAAGAAGGCGTTCATAGGATGGTCTTCTCCAAAGCACCAGATTTCATGCTGAAATACACCAGTACCGCGGCATACAGGGCGATGAGGCTAAGCAGTCCCAGCACAAACAAAAAGAGGGATTTGCGTCTGGCCACATTGAACTCCCCGGTTTTGATGTAGGTAATCGACCCCAAGATAGGCAAGCCGGTGACGGTGCGCAAATTGCGCCTGTCGGTGAACACGGGATTCATTTGGCTGCGTACCATGGTAAATAGCAAGCCTATGCCCAATGCGGCCAGCATGGCCAGCACCAGCAACTGCGAGCGATTGGGCGCCACTGGTTTATTGGCCACGCGCGGTGGTTCAATCACGCGGAACTCGCCTACCCCAGAGCTGGCATCCATTTCGCCAGAGAGCTGGGCGGCTTCGCGGCGTGCCAGCAGTTTTTCGTAATTGGCCTTGTTGACATCGTAGTCGCGGTTGAGCTGGGTGTATTCGGCCTCCGCCTTGGGTACTTGCGAGGCCAAACTTTGCAGCTCTTGTACCCGGTTGGTGAACTCATTGACACGGGTTCGCAGGGACGCCACGCTCGCCTCTGACTCAGTGTAGGACACGCGCAGCTGTTCAAACACAGGGTTGCTGCCGCGTTGACTGGCGTTGCCCACTATGGCACTGTCTTTGTTTGCCACTGGCTTGGGGGCGCGGGCTTGCGCAGCACGGTAGGCGTCAATGAACTCGGCTTTTTGCTCCTCAAGTTGCAGGATAATGCGTTTGGACGCCACGATATCGGGGTGTTGTTCGGTGTAGCGCAGGCGCATTTCATCCAGACGTTTGCGCATAGAGTCAAGACGCTGTTCCAAAATGGGGTCCACGGGCACCGGAGCCATGGCCTGAGCAACCGCATTTTGGGTGCTGGTGCTGCCCACTGCTGGGCCAATTTTGGGTTGCGGGTTAATGAGATCAGGCAGACCGATGCTGCCAAGATTGCCAAATTTGGGGTCTTCAGCCTGTAACTGCAGCTTGATGGCATCGCGGGCGTTTTCGGCTTCTTTAAGTTCAAGTTTGGCCGCTTGCAATTGTTGCGACATTTCATTCATGCGCGAGAAATAGTCTTTGCCTATGCCTGGCATGACCGCCATGTTTTTGATTTTGAATTCTTTCAGGGCATTTTCAGCACTGACCAATTTTTGTTCGTACACCTTGATTTGCTCGTCGATGAAACGACGTGCTTGATCCGAGTCTTTGCGTTTGTCGCCTAAGTTAGACTCAACAAATAGGGTAAGAATGGAGCTGACCACCCTTTTGGCCTTGTCTGGCACCGAATCACGGTAGGTGATGTTAAACAGATTGGTACCTGCCATTTTCAAGTCTATGCGCTTGAGTAAAGAGTCAATCAAGGCTTCACGCTGCGCTGGGGTGCGCACCGCAATGTCGAGATCGGACATGCGCATCACTTTTTCCATGTTCATACGATTGAGCAGGTTTCTCGACATCATGGCCACCTGCTGATCG
>JBDKJU010000034.1:0-7268 GCA_039796435.1 Pseudomonadota bacterium
ACTACGTCTATTTTGGCAATCAGCTCGGGCAATTCTATGGACTCAACCGCCTGGACCTCCATACCGCTGAACTCAGAGTGAAATATCAGGCCAATGCCTTTCGCTCTATCTACCAGCAAGAAGGCATCAACGGCAAAGCCAAATGGGTGGAGCTGGAGAGTAAGTTTTATGATCCCAGAATCCGTCCCTGGTATCAGGCGGTGGGTCGCGAAACACGCGATCTGTGGACCTCGGTATACATCGATTTTAAAAGTCGGGAACTGGTGGCCACGCGTGCCCGGCAAGTCAAATCAAACGACCCGCTCAAGTCAGGGGTGGTGGCTACCGACGTGTCCCTCAAAACCCTCAACGATTTTGTGCGCACCTTGCGCGTGTCCGAGCATGGTTTCGCATTTATTTTGGAACGCAATGGCAACTTGATCGCTTCATCCATTTCCGACAATGTCCAACGCTTGAGCAATGGCGACTATGGACGTTTAAACGCCAGAGAGAGTGACGAAAACATCGTGAAACAAGTCTACCTGGCCATAGAACAAGACCTGAAGAGCCACAAACACGGAATACCGGGGAAAATATGGGTCAAGCAACCGGGAGGAGACAAGTATCTGGTGGGCTACGCAGAGGTGCGTGATCAAGCGGGGCTTGACTGGCTGTCGGTGGTTGCCATACCGAATAGGGACATACTGGGCGGGCTCAATACACTGTTTTGGCGCAGTCTGATTATTGGCATATTGGCTCTGCTTTTTTCAGTCGCGATAGGCTACGGCATCCTGTCATGGGTCAGTCGCGACGTGCGTCTGCTCTCTAAAGCGGCCAAACTCATCGGGCAAGGTGAATGGGAAGAGCCCATCAAGGTGAAACGCAATGATGAAATTGGGGTGTTGGCTGCGCAGATGGAGTACATGCGGCAGCAACTTCAAACCGACAAACTCACCGGACTACCCAACCGCACCGCCCTTGAAAAAAGAATCAGTAAGCGCATCAAAAATCGCCCCAAAGACGAGTTTTTGCTTTTGCTTCTTGATGTGGACCTGTTCAAAATCATCAACGAGCATTATGGTCACCACATTGGCGATCAGATATTGGAATCGCTGTCATCACGACTCAGTGAATTTCTCTCCCCCAACGATTATGCGGCACGCTTCTACGAGGATGGGTTTGCTCTAATTCTTGACCTTGTCTCCAACGTCGATGCGTCTTATGTCACACAAAAGGTGGCGCAGGTGATGTCGCAAAATATGGTCGTCAACAACAGCTTGGGGGAGCAAATTCACTTTACCCTCACATGCGGCAGCGCGCATTACCCCACCCATGCCGGAACCACGCGCAGCTTGATTAAATTCGCTGACCAGTGTTTGTATCTGGAAAAAGCAGCACGCAAGTAAAATAGCGCCCCTATGAATTCCCCAGGCAATTTTTCTGATGGTTTTGCCATCGGCAAGCACCGTTTCCCCAATCGCCTGGTGATCGCCCCGATGGCAGGGGTGACCGACAGACCATTTCGCATGTTGTGCAAGCAAATGGGGGCTGGTCATGCGGTGAGTGAGATGGTGGCGTCAAAGCCTGAACTTTGGCAGACCCCAAAATCACTGCGCCGTCGCGACCACAGCGGCGAGTCTGCCCCGATTGCCGTGCAAATCGCAGGCGCAGACCCCGCCACCATGGCCGAGGCCGCCAAGTTCAATGTCGATCACGGGGCTGAGTTAATTGACATCAACATGGGTTGTCCAGCGAAAAAAGTCTGCAATGTGGCGGCGGGTTCAGCGCTACTCAAAGACGAGCCATTACTGGCCAAAATTCTGGAAGCCGTGGTCAAGGCAGTGTCGGTGCCCGTCACCCTGAAAACCCGCACCGGCTGGTGCCGCGAGCAGCGCAACATCGTGCGCGTGGCGCAAGTGGCCGAAAGCGTGGGCATTGCTGCCCTCACCATCCATGGCCGCACACGTGCCGATGCCTTTGAGGGTGACGCTGAATACGACAGTATTGCTGCAGTCAAAGCGGTGGTCCACATTCCGGTCATTGCCAATGGCGATATCGACAGCCCGCAGAAGGCCTTGAGAGTGCTGCAACACACCAAAGCCGACGCGGTGATGATTGGTCGCGCAGCACAAGGCAGGCCGTGGATTTTTCGTGAAACCGATTATTTTTTGCGCACGGGCAAGACCATGGCCGCCCCCAATAAAGATGAGCTGCGGCAAGTGTTGCGTGCACATCTGGAAACCCACTACGCCCTGTATGGTGAAGACACGGGGCTGCGCACCGCACGCAAACACATAGGCTGGTATTTCGCCGGCTTAGGCATTCACACACACAAACGCGATCTGTTTAACCAATTGCAAAGCACGAGCCAGCAGCTCACCATGATAGAAGAAATATTCGCATGAACCCCATAGACATTAGCATTGAGCAGACGCTTAACCAATATTTTTCCCAGCTTGATGGTGAACGTGCCTCTGGTCTCTACGATCTGGTCATGGGCTGCACCGAACGCAGTCTGCTGGAATTCTTAATGAAAAAATATGCCGACAACCAAAGTCAAGTGGCCGAAGCCTTGGGCATCAATCGCAATACCCTGCGCAGCAAATTAATCAAACACGAACTTAAAACCGCATGAAATACGCCTTACTGTCTGTCTCTGACAAAACTGGTCTTTGTGAGTTTGCCCACGGGCTGGTGCAACTCGGTTATGGTCTTCTGTCCACGGGGGGCACGGCTCAGGCCCTGCGTGTGGCGGGGCTGTCAGTGCAAGACGTATCTGACTACACCGGCTTTCCTGAGATGCTGGACGGCCGGGTGAAAACGCTGCACCCCAAAATACACGCCGGCATCCTGGCCCGACGCAGCAATGATGCGCATCTGGCCGCCATGATGCAACATGGGTTCCCCTACATAGACATGGTGGTGGTGAACCTCTATCCTTTTGCGGCCACGGTTGCCAAGCCCGACGTTGCATTTGAAGACGCCATTGAAAATATTGATATTGGTGGCCCAGCCATGGTGCGCTCCGCTGCCAAGAATTTTCAGCATGTGGCAGTGGTCGTCAATCCGGGGGACTACGCCTCTTTGCTCACTCTATTACAGCAAGGCCCGCTAAGTCAAGACAGTCGCTATGAGCTCATGAAAAAGGCCTTTGCCCACACTGCCGCCTACGACAGCATGATCAGCAACTGGCTGGGCACCCATGATGTGCAAGGACAAGCAAGCAGTGCCTATCCCGAGCAGTTGAATCTGAATTTCAGCAAGGCACAAAATCTGCGTTACGGCGAGAACCCGCACCAGAGCGCTGCGCTCTATCAAAGCGCGGATGAAAGCGGTATTGCCCATGCCACGATGCTGCAGGGCAAAGAGCTGTCTTACAACAACCTAGCCGATGCAGATGCCGCCTGGCAGTGCGTGCAAAGTTTCGCCCACACCGCCTGCGTGATTGTCAAACACGCCAACCCCTGTGGGGTGGCTTTGGGTGATGGAACGCTACAAGCCTATCAGAAAGCCTTCGCCTGTGACCCCACCTCTGCCTTTGGTGGCATCATCGCCTTTAACCGTCCTGTCGAACGTGCCTGCGCAGAAGCAGTCAGTGCCCAATTTCTAGAAGTGCTCATCGCCCCGGCCTACAGCGACGAAGCCTTGTCAGTGCTGGCCAAAAAACCCAATGTGCGCGTCCTGCAATTGCACAGCGCCCCCCACACAGCCTTTGATCTCAAGCGCATAGGCGGTGGCGTGCTCATACAGTCCGCCGACACTCATGCGCTGCGCCCGAGCGACCTGAAGGCTGCCAGCCGCACGCCTGCCAGTGAACAACAAATCAAAGATTGCCTGTTTGCTTGGCAGGTGGCCAAATACGTCAAGTCTAATGCCATCGTGTTTGTAAAAAACGAGGCCACGGTGGGCATTGGCGCTGGCCAGATGAGCCGGCTAGACTCCGCCCGCATCGCTGGTATCAAGGCCCAGGCAGCTGGCCTTGACCTCGCAGGCTCGGCGGTGGCCTCCGATGCTTTTTTCCCTTTCCGTGATGGTCTGGACACTGTGGTGGCGCATGGTGCCACTGCCGTTATCCAGCCAGGTGGCAGCATGCGTGATAATGAAGTCATTGCCGCTGCTGACGAACATGGCGTAGCCATGTTGTTCACTGGTGTGCGTCACTTCCGACATTGATCATGAAACATTTTATTTTTGCCTTGTTATTCCTGTGCTCTCCTGCCTTTGCCTGCGTGAGCATTTTCACCAAACCTTGCGACAAAATGCTGGAGACCTTAGGCAGCAAAGGGCAAGAGGAACTCATCATTCCTGGCTACGCCTATCATGACCGCAACAGCTACAGCGCAGAAAAAATCAAGAGCTTCAACGAGTACGCCTGGGGCATAGGCTATGCGCGCACCGTCACCGACCCTGACCAAGACCAGCACTCACTGTATTGGATCGTGTTTAAAGACTCGCACCGTGCCAATCAGTTTCAGTTTGGTTATATGTATCAAACCTACTGGGGGCAGCCCGGCAACTTGCAAGCCGGCCTCGGCTACACCGCCTTCCTCATCACCCGTCCCGATATTTTTAAAGGCATCCCTTTCCCTGCTGCTGTGCCGGTTGCCTCGCTGAAATGGAATAAATTTACCCTTTACGGCACCTTTATCCCCAAGGTCAACGACAAGCTCAATAACGGCAACGTGGCCTTCCTCTTCACCAAATACAACCTCGAATGAAAGTACTCGTCATCGGTTCAGGCGGTCGTGAACACGCCATCGCCTGGAAATTGGCCCAATCACAAAAACTCGCCAAAGTGCTGGTGGCCCCCGGCAACCCTGGCACGGCCAGCACCGAAGGCTGTCACAACCATCCGGCCAACACCGTGGCGCAATGGCTTGCGCTTGCACGCGATGAGCAAGTGGCCTTTACCGTGGTGGGCCCCGAGGCCCCGCTCGCTTCCGGCATAGTCGATGCTTTTCGCGCCCAGGGCTTGGCCATATTTGGTCCCACCCAGGCCGCCGCCCAGTTGGAGAGCTCCAAGGCCTTTGCCAAAGACTTCATGCGCAGGCACCACATCCCCACGGCTGCCTACCAAGTGTTCACCGAAGCCCCCGCCGCCAAGACCTATATTGAAAATCTTGGTGCCCCCATCGTCATCAAGGCCGACGGTCTGGCCGCGGGCAAGGGCGTGGTGGTGGCGCAGACCTTGCCTGAAGCCTTGGCTGCCGTTGACGACATGCTGGCCATCGCTGGGGGGCGTGTGGTCGTTGAAGAGTGCCTGCTGGGCGAAGAGGCCAGTTTTATCGTGATGGTCGATGGCAAACACATCCTGCCCTTGGCCACTTCGCAAGACCACAAGCGCCTGCTGGATCATGACCTTGGCCCCAATACCGGCGGCATGGGGGCTTATTCACCAGCCCCGGTGGTCACCCCAGCTGTGCACGCCAAAATCATGCGTGAAATCATCACCCCCGCCGTAGAAGGCATGGCCAAAGATGGCACGCCCTACACTGGTTTTCTCTACGCCGGGGTCATGATTGATGCGCAAGGGAATCCCAAAACCTTGGAATTCAATTGTCGTTTGGGTGACCCGGAAACCCAGCCGCTGATGATGCGTCTGAAGTCTGATCTGGTCGACCTACTGCAAGCCGCACTCAAAGGCGAGCTGGACAAAATTGAAGCTGAATGGGACAGACGCACTGCCCTTGCCGTGGTGGCCGCAAGTCAAGGTTACCCCGCGACGCCAATCCTTGGCAAAGCCATCACCCAGCTGCCTAGCAACAGCAGCGAGCAACAAACCTTTCACGCCGGCACCCAGATCGTCAACGCCCAACTCTGCACCGCCGGCGGACGCGTACTTGCCTTCACCGTGCTTGCCGACACCATCAGGCAGGCACAAAAACTAGCCAATGAAGGCATGCAACAAGTTCATTTCGACGGCATGCAGTACCGCCAGGATATAGGCGCCAAAGCCATCAAACGTTAATTCAACGTGAGCCCAGAGTTAGCCAACAACGCGCCTGATTTTGCAAGCTTCGCCGCCTATCTGCGAGGCCTGCAGGCTGGCATTGCGGCTCAACTCAATCTGCGCAGCCACACAGCCATGAGTGTGGACGAGTGGACGAGGCCAGAGGGTGGCGGTGGGCGTGCCATGATGATAGAAGACGGTGATGTGTTTGAGCGCGCTGCGGTCAACTTCTCGCATGTCATGGGCAAACATCTGCCCCCTTCTGCCTTGGTCAATCGCCCCGAACTCACAGACAAACCTTGGCAGGCAGCTGGCATCTCCTTGGTCTTGCATCCGGTCAATCCGCACGCCCCCACCATACACATGAATCTGCGTTTGTTCGTCGCGCAAAACGTCTGGTGGTTTGGCGGCGGCATAGACTTAACGCCCGTGTATGGATACGAGGATGATGCACGGCATTTTCATCAGGGCTTAAAACGGGTGCTCGATGGCTTTGATGCTGCGCTCTACCCTGAGATGAAAGCACTGTGCGACCAGTATTTCACCATCAAGCATCGCAAAGAAATGCGCGGCATCGGCGGCATATTTTTCGATGACTTCACCCGCTTTGCTTATGCCCGTTCAGCGCAAATGCTGCGGGCCATTGGCGATGCTTTTTGCGGGCTGTATTTGCCCATACTCGATCGTCGCTGCCGCACCCCTTATACCCCCGCACAAGTACACTGGCAGTCACTGCGACGCGCCCGCTACATCGAATTCAATCTGGTCTATGACCGTGGCACACACTTTGGTTTACAGTCCAATGGCCACATCAACGCCATCCTGCTTTCATTGCCTCTAAAAGCCACTTGGCGCTACCGCGATGCGCTCGATTACCCGCCAGAGAGCCATGAAATGCGCACCGTGCATGAGTTTTTACAGGCACGTGACTGGACCCGCGAATGAAGTTAACCACCTATGCGACACCAGTAGCCGAAAAAAATGCCGTCGTTGACCACTGTCTTGATGCCTACAACCAAGAGCATGGTGCGCAAGAAGATGTGTTTCCCTTGTCGGTGATTGCTGAATCACAACAAGGTCAGATAGTCGGTGGAGCCATCGGTCGCACCTGGGGTCAGTGTGCCGAACTGCAAGAGCTTGCAGTCATGCCAGACCAACGCCAACAGGGTGTCGGCACGGCCCTCATGCAGCAGTTTGAGCTGGCGGCGCGCGCCCGTGGCTGCACCACTGTGTACCTCACCACCTTTAGTTTTCAGGCACCTGAGTTCTACCAGCGCCTTGGTTTTGCTATTGCCCATCAAATCGATGGTTTCACCAAAGGCAACAGCAAATATACGAT
>JBDKJU010000035.1:0-2672 GCA_039796435.1 Pseudomonadota bacterium
CGGTGGACTGAAACTGCCCACCGCCAAAGCGCCACTCATAACGGCTGTTGTCGTCCCATTTTTTATTGATATTCAGGTTTAGTCTGGCGACCTGATAGTCACCGTCGTAGCGCCCGCTGCGGGTGGCGTAGGGTGCTGGTAGCGCGCCAAATTCCTGCGTTAACGTGCCGCGACTCTGGTTGTGTAATTCAGCCCCGTGTACAAAGCCCATGAGCCCCAATTGCTCGGCCACCCCGAGGCGCCACTGCGCGCGAGTGCTTAAAAAATAGCTGTCGCGTTTGTCTTCAGTTTGATTGAACGTGTGCTGCAGCAGACGCAGTTGTTCGCTGGCCGCATCGGTGTACACGGTCTCGGCCAGGGAGTCGGTGAGTGTGTGGTTGTGGTTTAGTGAGGCGTTTAAAGTGTAGGTGCCGGCTTCACCAAACTTGTCGTTGTAGGCCCAAGAGCCGTTGTAAGCGAGCTTGCCACGGTCAGAGACGACGCCCAGTTTGGGCTCGTTGTGGGTGGTGCGCAGGGGCTCACGCAAGATGATGTTGATGGTGCCTGCCACCGCACGCGCGCCAGTTTCAGCTGTGGGCGCACGCAAGATTTCAATACGCTCGACCTGTTCAGGAGAGATGTCTTCGACATTGAAGCCGGGCTGTATGCGTTGACCATCAATGAGTATCTGCGTGTACCCTCCTCCCATGCCGCGCATGCGGATGGGGCCACCACGTCCGGGACGTCCGCCTTGCGTCACCCCGGGCAATCGGCGCATCACATCGCCTAAATTGCTGTCGCCATACTGCTCGATGTCTTCACGGGTAATGATGATTTTGGCGGCAGTGCTGTTGCGGCGCTCGTCATTGGCGGTGTTGCGTCCAGTGATGGTGACGGTTTCAGCTTCGGGCTTTTTGTCTTCGGATTTTTTCTCCGCAGTTTTTTTGTCTGTATCTTTGTTGTTGGTATTAGTGTTGGCTGTGGTCTGGGTTTGGGCTTGCACGGTGAGAGCGGTGGTGAGTGCGAGCGCGAGTAAGCTTAAGCGAAACGTCATTGTTTGTCGGTATTGGGTTCGAATATGATGTGGGTGTTGGCCACGCGATCGTGTAAATTGCGGCCAGAGAACCAAGCGAATGATACGTTTAAAAACAGCAAAAACAAGGCGGTTTTGCCAAAAAATTGGTAACAAAAGAATGCCAGCATGGGGCCAATCCAACTGGCCACATAACGGATGATGGCTTGTTGTCGGCTAAGCTGCTCGCCCTTGGCATTGCGCAGGCGCAATTGCCAAGTTTTGTAGGCCAAAGTGCGGCGACCACTGGTCCATTGGTAGATGAAGTAGGTGCCGATGCTGAGAAAAAGCAGAGCTTGCATGGCGTAGCGTGTCATCGGCGGCATGGCCTCTATGCCGCTACCAATGATTTTGCTGAAAATCAAGGAGACAATGAAAATAAAAGCGGTGAGAAAAAAGGCTTCGTGCACATAAGCGCCCATGCGACGGAGCTTGGGGGCCGGGGTCAGGAGAACTTGATCCATTGATGTTGAATGAGCTGATTCTGGATTTGGTAGATGGCGATGATGGCAGTGGTCTTTGCCACGCCGGCTTCGGTGAAATGCAGGCGTTCATGGTCTATGACCATATCGGCCATGCACATGCGCTGCAGTAATTCGGCCCGCAAACTGCTATCGGCAAAGCGTTCATGCATGCGTTGGGCGATCGCGTCATGGCCTTGGCGCAGCAGCTTATGCGGAAATTCAGACTGCTTGGCATCATGGGCATAACAAGCCAGCAGCGCGGGAATGTCGTGGGCGTTGTAGGCGTCGAGTTGTCTTTGAATAAGGGTGGCAGACATAGGGGCAAGTATACTTGCCGCATGCGAATGGATGCACGAACAGATGCGCAAGTAGAGGCAGTTCACACATTGGATTGGGCAGGTTTCGACACCTTGGTGCTGGCCGGAGGTGGCAATCGTTGCCTGTGGCAATCAGGTTTATTGAGCACCTTGATGCAGGCCGGTTATCGTCTGCCTGCCAGCATTATTGCCACCAGTGCGGGGGCGGGCATTGCCACGGCGCTCTTGGTTGACCGCGTGCAAGAGAGCATGGCAGCAACACGTATGTTGTATCAAGCCAACCCTCATGTGTGGCGCTGGCGTGGGCTCAAAATGGAGTTTGCGCATGAGCATATTTATCCGGCCTGGGTCAAGGCATACCTAAATGATGAGACTTGGCCGATCATCAAAAAATCCCCCAGCATTTTGCGGGTGGCAGTGACCTTGCCCTCACGGCTGGGCAGTCGCGTCTCGGCGTTGGCGGGCACGGGCTTTTATTTGTTTGATAAATATCTGGCGCGCAACATACACCCCAAGGTACCCAAGGCCTTGGGCTTGACGCAGGCATTCGTGAGCTTGCCACACTGTGCCGATGTGCAAGAGGCGCAGATGCTCTTGGTGGCCACTGGAGCGGCACCTCCATTTACTCCCGCGCGTCTGGTGCAAGGACAAAAAATGATGGACGGGGGCTATGTGGACAATGCTGCGATAGATCCAAAAAGTGAGTCTGCTCCTGAAAACACCTTGGTGTTATTGACCCGACATTACCCAAAATTTCCGCTCCTGTTTCGCTTTCGTGGCCGCACCTATTGGCAGGCATCGAAAAAAATTCCGGTGTCTACTTGGGACTGCACGGCAAAG
>JBDKJU010000036.1:0-5500 GCA_039796435.1 Pseudomonadota bacterium
TCGTCCGTCATCTGCGCATGGGCAAAACCCCGCTTGAGGCCGCCGCTGAAGCGGCAGATGAAATCGGGCTGGCGGTGATCGCCACCACCTTTGCTTTGATTGCGGTGTTCCTGCCCACGGCGTTCATGTCGGGCATACCGGGCAAGTTTTTTAAACAATTTGGTTGGACGGCCTCGCTGGCGGTGTTTGCCTCTTTGGTGGTGGCCCGTATGCTCACCCCGATGATGGCAGCCTATCTTTTAAAACCAAGTAAGACCGAGCATAGCGATCCCCTGTGGATGCGCTGGTATCTGCGCATGGTGGCTTGGTGTCTGCGGCACCGCTGGGTGACGTTGATGGGGGCGACGCTGTTTTTCTTCGGCTCGGTGAGTTTGGTCAAGTATTTGCCACAAGGGTTTATTCCTGCAGATGACAACTCACAATCGCAGGTGCAGATTGAGCTTGCCCCGGGTGCCAGCCTCATTGAAACGACGGCTTTGGCAGAAATGGTGCGCGGCAAGATCAAGGACATTGAGTATGTGAAATCGGTGTACACCACCGTGGGTGGCGGTGCTGCTGGCAGCGACCCGTTTGCCATGGGGGGAGTGGCCGAGACGCGCAAGGCATCGCTGATTGTGATCCTAGAAGACAGACTCAAGCGCAAGTACCGCAAACAGGAAACCGAAAGCCGCATACGCACGGCCTTGGCCGATGTGCCCGGGGCTCGCATCAAAATCGGTCTGGCCGGCGGCAGTGAAAAATTTGATGTGATGTTGACTGGTGATGACCCCAAGCTGATGGCCGACACGGCCAGACAGATTGAGCGACAGATTCGCAGCTTGAATGGCATAGGCACCATTACCTCTGGGGCAAGTTTGGTGCGGCCCGAGGTGCTAATACATCCGAATGAACGCTTGGCCGCAGAGCAGGGGGTTTCGACGCAAGCCATTGCCGACACCCTTCGAGTGGCCACGGTGGGTGATTATGAGCAGACCTTGCCCAAACTGAATTTGAGCTCAAGGCAGGTGCCTATTCTGGTCAAACTGGCCGACAGCGCCAGACAGGATGTGGCCAGTCTTGAACAATTGCAGGTGATGGGCAGTCGTGGCCCTGTTCGCCTAGGCAGCATTGCCACACTTGAGCTGGCTTCTGGCCCGGCGGTGATTGATCGTTATGACCGCGTGCGCAATATTCCCTTGTCCGTGGAGCTGGCAGGCGTGCCCCTGGGTGAGGCTAGGGCGCAGATTGCGGAATTGCCCGCAGTAAAAAATCTTCCGCCAGGGGTGCGCTGGGTAGAGGTGGGTGACGCAGAGGCGATGGAGGAATTATTCAGCAGTTTTGGCCTTGCGATGATCACCGGGGTGTTGTGTATTTATCTGGTTCTGGTGTTGTTGTTCAAAGACCTCATGCATCCCTTCACCATTTTGGCGGCCTTGCCCTTGTCGTTTGGTGGGGCTTTTATTGCGCTCATGGTGGCACAAAAAGCCATGTCCATGCCGGCCCTGATCGGGATAATCATGCTCATGGGGGTGGCCACCAAAAACTCCATCTTGTTGGTGGAGTATGCCATTGTGGCCCGCCGCGACATGGGCATGACACGTTTTGAGGCCCTGATGGACGCCTGTCACAAACGGGCTCGCCCCATCATCATGACCACCATTGCCATGGGTGCTGGCATGTTGCCTATTGCGATAGGTTCGGGCGTGGCAGACCCGAGTTTTCGCTCGCCCATGGCCATATCTGTGATTGGCGGATTACTGACTTCGACCTTCTTGTCATTGCTGGTGATACCGGCGGTATTTACTCTCGTCGACGACATCAATCTCTTGTGTCATAAGCTGTTGCAACAACTTAGGCGTGGCAATGGCTTGCTGCGCAGAGGCTTGAAAAAGCCATAGCGTGAAAGTGCGCACCGTCATGTTGCCCGCAGTCTTGGCTGGCGTGGCTGCACTTGTGCTGCAGGCGTGCAGTAAACCTGCTGCTGCACTCGCTGCACGCAGTGAAGCCCAGAGCAATCTGGCGATTGATTGTGCGCAGGTGCTGGCGCAGCAACCAGTCGTGGTGCTGGTGCTTGGGCAAAGCAATGCCGCCAATCATGGGCAGGCAGCCACGTCGGTGGCACACCCCGTGTTTACCACTTATCGTGGCCAGTGTTACTGGGCTCATGACCCTTTGCCCGGGGCCTCTGGAAATGGCGGCAGTCCGTGGCCGCAGTACGCGCAGCTCCTGATCGAGGCCAAGCTGGCCAAGTCGGTGTTGATAGTGAATCGTGCCGTGACCGCCACGAGCATCAAGCAGTGGACCGAGCCCGCTCTTTTTTCAGCCATTGAGCAAGTCAGCAGCGATTTGACCGCACTTAAATTGCGCCCCACGTTGCTCTTGTTTCAACAAGGTGAAGCTGATGCGCGGGAAGCAACGCCAGTGGCCGATTTTGAGCGTGACTTAAAAGTGTTTCTGGGGCGGCTGCGTGGGGTGTTTCCACACACCCCCATACTTCTGTCGCAAAGCAGCATTTGCCGGAATGCGGCACATGCAGGCATACGCGGCAAGCAGGCGGAGGTGGTGTCTTTATCGCAGCAGATTTATCCTGGCCCTGATACCGACCGCATTGCGGAGCGTCATGATGGCTGTCATTTTTCTAGCCTAGGCTTACAGCAACTGGCTTTGGCTTGGTTTGATGCCAGCAAAGCCCACTTTTCTAGTCCATGAGTGCAGTTCGCTTAGAAACTCTCGACAGTCTGAGAGGCTTGGCGGCCTTGGTGGTGGTGGCTTTTCATTACACCACGCGTTTTCAAACCGCATACGGTCACCCCAGCCCACCCATATTGTCCATGCCCTATGGCTACTATGGAGTGCAGCTTTTTTTTGCCATCAGTGGTTTCGTGATTTTGATGACTTTGAATCGGGTAAAAACAGGCCGAGATTTTTTGATCTCGCGGTTCACTCGATTGTTTCCAGCGTTTTGGGTGGCAGTGCTCATGACCTATACCGTGGTGGGCATCTTCGGCTTGCCAGAGAGGGAAGTGGGGGTCAAAGATTTATGGGTGAACTTCACCATGCTGTCGGGCTTTTTGGGCATGCGCATGGTGGACATGGTGTACTGGACGCTCGAACTTGAGCTGTTCTTTTATCTGTGGATGTTTTTGGCGTATCGCCTGAAACTGCTGCCGCACATCATGTGGGTGATGGCAGTGTGGTTGTTGATCGCGCTGGCCTATGTGCTCAGCCCGCGCTGGTTTGGCATAGACCTGCCGTATCGGCTTGGGTTGCTGTTGATTGCCGCCCATGCGCCCTTTTTTGTGCTCGGCGTCATGGCCTATCAAATTTGGCAACGCCGCCACACTGCAGCGACAACACCGCAGGAACAACACCTAAGAGCAAACATACGTTTATCAGAGCTGGGTTTATTTGCATTAGGTGGGTTGATCACCTTCATGCAAAAACCTGCAAATGCTGTGGTGTATCTTTTAGTCGCTCTGCTGATGCTCATGTTTGTTTACGACTGCTTGCGGTTTTTACAAACCCCGCTACTGCGCTACTTTGGCGCGATCTCATACACCCTTTATTTACTGCACGAAAACATTGGCTGGGTGGTCATGCGCGGCGTGTATGCCCAAGGCGGCGGCACGCTACTGGCTATTTCAATGGCGTTTGCAGTGAGTGTGGTGCTGGCTACTTTATTGACCCGTCTGGTGGAGCAACCAGTCATGCACTACTTAAGACAACGCTGGCGCTGAGGCCCTTTGTTGTAGGGCCCAATGTCGATGTTCTTGCAACATCTCATCGTCGGTCTGCCAATTGGCGAGTGCTTGGTACAAACAAGGATCTCCGCTCTCACGCCAAGCATTGCCTAGGGCGATCAGAAGGTTGCGTTGCCAAGACCGATAGCCAATACGGCGGATGGCACTGCCCTCAGTACGCTGCGCAAACTCATCGACGGTCCAGGCGAATAATTGCAGCAGCGTCGCGGTATTTAACTCATGCCTCACGCCAAAGTCGGGCACGCTGGCGGTTTGGGCGAATTTATTCCACGGGCACACCAACTGGCAATCGTCGCAGCCATATATGCGATTGCCCATGGCGACGCGAAACTCAAGGGGAATGGGGCCATCCTGCTCAATGGTGAGGTAGGAGATACAGCGGCGGGCATCTAACTCATAAGGGGCGGTGATGGCCTGGGTGGGGCAGAGGTCAATACAGGCTGTGCAGCTGCCACAGCGGGCTGTTTGCCCCGTGGTAGGCGCAAGCGCAAGGGGCAGAAAGATTTCTCCAAGAAAAAAAAGTGACCCCGCTTCGCGGTTGAGCAAGAGGGTGTTTTTGCCACGCCAGCCCAGACCCGCTTGACTTGCCAGCGCCACTTCCATGACTGGGGCACTGTCGGTGAATACACGGCAGGCAGAGGCCCTCAGGTCTTCTGGCCAGGTCTCGCACAACCAGTCGAGCAGGGCCTGCAGCCTCTGCCGCAACACCTTGTGGTAATCGCGCCCCAGAGCATAGCGCGACACATAGGCACGCAAGGGGTCGGCAAGACAGGCGCTGGCCTCGTCAACGCCTTGCGCCATGTAGGGCATATAGGCAGTGAGCACGGCGCATGTGCCAGGCAGCAGTTCTGCCGGTCGCGCACGTTTGAGTCCGTGTCGCGCCATATAATCCATGTCGCCGTGCGCACCCCGACCCAGCCATGCCAGTAGCTCTGCTTCATGTGCTGACAAGTCAGTTGAGCTGATGGCTATATTGCTAAACCCCAAGCTTCTGGCTTTTTGTTGCGTGCGAGCAAAATCAAACATGACCGTGATTGTAAAAAAATGTGCCACGCCAGCACAGACAGAACAACTAGCGCAGGCTTTGGCTGTGTCGCTGCGCCGCGTTGATTTGCCTTTGTGGATATGTCTTGATGGTGAACTGGGCAGTGGCAAGACGGCCTTTGTGCGTTATCTTTTACAGGCCTTGGGCGTGGACAGCAAAATCAAAAGCCCCACTTACACGCTGCTCGAAAGTTACGACACCAGTGTTGGTACTGCCCACCACTTTGACTTGTATCGCCTGCAACATCCTGCCGAGTGGGATGAGTCGGGGTTTGCTGAGACTGCGCTTGCAGCGGCTTTGTTTATGGTGGAGTGGCGCGCACAGGCTCTGGGGCAGTTGCCAGCATTTGATTTGCAAATTGATTGTGCCTACGAAGATGAGGGACGCTCTTATGCCTTCACTGCCCTTTCAGATAAGGCCAAGGGCTTGCTGCAATGGCTGTCGCCTTGACTAACGGCACGAGGCGGCAGCTCTGCCTGAGCCTCATCAGCCTGCCTTTGTTCACGCAAGCGCAGGGACACGCAGCTGGAGTACGTGCTGTGCGGGTCTGGCCAGCGGCAGCATACACACGCCTTAGCATTGAAAGCGACAGTCCTTTAAAACACAGCATGTTGTTGCTGCGCGAACCTTTGCGTTTGGTGGTGGACATGGAGGGCATGAGCATGAATGCGGTGTTGCGTGAAGTGGCGAGCAAGATCCCGCCGCAAAATCCAGT
>JBDKJU010000037.1:0-8911 GCA_039796435.1 Pseudomonadota bacterium
CTGCGGCACCCACTCTTGCTCACAGCGCTGCTTTAAGGCTTGGAATTCCGGCTTGTCCTGCGCATAATAAACGCGCGGCTCAGAGTCCTTTTGCGAGTGCAAGGCCACTACCGCTTGATGCCCAAAACCGCAGACCTTGTCCTGCACCAAGTAGCAACGCACCATGCCCTCATCAATGCGGGCTTGAAAGGCTTGATCGATGATGCGGCCTTCGCCGGCAAAATACGGCGCGCAACGCCCCACAAAATCGTCAATGCTGATCTGCTCTTCGCGGCCACCGCGTTCTGCATGGCGGACGCGCAAATGCGCACCGTCTTTCACCACTTTCCAAATGCCTATGCCGCTGTGACCGCGGTGCTGCTTAAGCACGCGTGTGCCACTTAAAAGCTGCAGTGCCGTTTTTAATTCATCACGGTTGCGGTACACCCGCACCTCGGAGCCGCAGCCCAAATGCCGTGTATCGAACAAGACCTGCTTGGTGCCTAATTTTTGAATAATCTCCGGATGTGCACTGACATATACCCCATGGCGGGCGACTTCTGCCAACACCGCATCCAACACACTGCGGTCGCGGCCATTCTCAATGGGGTTGACCCACACCAATGCCACCTCCACCGACAATAATTGCTGCCTTACCTCTGCCGCAAAATCATCGTGATAGACGCAGGGCTGTGCCGAGATCCCCGCCTGTGCAAAGGCGGTAAATAGATTGGCAAAACGATTGTTCGCTGCCGTGGCTGTCTGTCGTGCAACAGCGTCTCCGGGATAGACAATGGCCACTTTCATACACCACCCAAAGCCACCAGTCTACGCTATTGGGCCTGACTCGCCTGATTAGTCTAATTAGTCTGCTTGGTCTGATTGATTTGATGTCTGGTGTCAACTCCAGAGATAATCGCACCAATAGCCTCGGCAATATTTTTGGCGTGGTCCCCTACACGTTCAAATGATTTCGCCATGAAAATAATATCGAGACAATAACGTGACAAGCCAGGGTTGCTGTTCATATACGCCTGTTGTGCCCGTACCGTGTCGGCAAAAAAATTATCTAGGCTTAAATCCAAAGAAAATACCTCCTGCGCCTGTGCAGCGTCTTCACGCGCCAATGCCGTCAACACCAATGCCAACATGGTTTCCAACACCTCTAGCATACTGAACAAGCTGGCGCGACGCATCTTGCCCATCTCGGCATGTTCATTCAGCTCTTGACCCCAGGTGGCGCATTTTTTTAATTCATCGCCCATGCGCTCCAAATCATTGATGATGTGCATGCTGGCGAGCACACGGCGAAGGTCTATGCCCACCGGCTGACGGATGGCAATCAGTTCAGTGCATTGAAAATCTATGCTGATCTGCGCCCGGTTGATTTCCTGCTCCAGCAGGGCAATATGGGCATTCACCACGCTGCCCTGTTGTTGCACGATGCGCTTTACCTGTTTGAGTTGTGACTCAACCAAACCACCCATGTGCATCAAGGTATCGCGCAGGTCGGTCAGTTCTTTTTTGTATACGGTGGAAGTGTGGTCCATGTTTCTATTCACCTATTCATCGATTCGTAATTCGTGTGTGCTATGTTTGTATGTTGCTCATTACCCAAAACGCCCGGTAATGTAGTCTTCCGTGCGCGGATCATCGGGCTTAATAAAGAGCTGCTTGGTATTGCTGTACTCAATCAACTCCCCCATCAACATAAAGGCAGTCTGGTCTGACACGCGTGCTGCCTGCTGCATATTGTGGGTCACGATCAATATGCTGTAGTGCTCGCGCAAGGCCACCATGAGCTCCTCAATGCTGGCTGTGGCAATGGGATCTAGCGCCGAGGTAGGCTCATCAAACAACAATAACTCAGGCTCAGTGGCCAGACAGCGCGCAATACACAGTCTTTGTTGCTGCCCCCCAGACAGGGCGCTGGCTGGCTTATCCAAACGGTCTTTGACCTCATTCCATAGTGCCGCGGCCTGCAAGGCAGCTTCTACTTTCTCTGACAAAGCCACTTTGCCATGCACACCACGCAGGCGTAGGCCATAGGCCACATTTTCAAAAATCGAGCGCGGAAAAGGATTGGGTTTTTGAAAAACCATGCCAATACGCATGCGCACAGCAATAGGATCGACCGTGTCAGCAAGTATGTTGACATCGTCAGGATACAAGCGTATTTCGCCTTGATAGCGATTGCCCGGGGTGAGATCGTGCATGCGGTTAAAGGCGCGCAAAAGCGTCGATTTGCCGCACCCTGACGGCCCAATGAGGGCGGTAATGCCCTTGTCAATCACGGGCAGGCTCACGCCTTTTAAAGCATGAAAATTGCCGTAATACACATGCAAATTGTCCGCACGTGCTTTATTATTATTTACCATTGCATTTGCTTTCGAATATGTTGTCGCAAATAAATTGCCACCGCGTTTAAGAATAATGTCAACACCAGCAAGACCAATCCAGCCGCTGCCGCATTGGCAGCAAAAGCCGCCTCTGGGCGGGAAGTCCAATTAAACATTTGGATGGGCAAGACCGTAAATCCTGCAAACAGCCAATCAAAATTTATAAACGGAAACTCTGCACTGCTCGGCGGCGGTGGCAAAAAGGCGATGTAGCTCAGCGCCCCTATGGTGATGATGGGCGCTGTCTCTCCCAAGGCGCGCGACACTGACAAAATCACCCCGGTCAAAATTCCAGGTGAGGCATAGGGCAGCACATGATGGCGCACCGTTTGCCAACGCGTACTGCCTAAGGCGTAGGCGGCCTCGCGCACACTGAGTGGCACGGCGCGTATGGCCTCACGCGTGGTCACGATCAGCATGGGCAAAATCAATAACGCCAAGGTGAGGCCAGCAGTGAGCACACTTTGTCCCAAGCCCAGGGTATAGACAAACACCCCCAATGCCAGCAAGCCATAAATGATGGAGGGCACGCTGGCAAGATTGGCAATGTTCAGTTCAATCAGCAACACCCACTTGCTTTTGGGGGCATACTCTTCCAGATACACCCCGGTGGCCAAAGCCAGGGGTAATGCAGTGATCATGGTCACGCCAATGACCATGAGTGAGCCCACCCAGGCGGCCAATATGCCTGCGCGCTCTGCGTGTCGTGAAGCGAAGTTTGTAAAAAATTCTGCTCTAAGTCGCGGCATGCCTTCAAGGAGGAGTTGCCCCACCAGCGCGATAAAGGTAAGCACGATGACAACAAGTGCCAACCAAGCAAACACCAGATAGACGCTTTGTTGTGTTTTTGCCTTGCGTATGATGCGGACAAACGTCTGGCTGAATGTCTGGTTCATCACTGTCTGACTCATAAGCGCACACTCCGCAGGCGCACGATCTGCGCCAGCATATTCAATATCAGTGTCAACAGGAAGAGCACCAAGCCCACGGCAAAAATAGACTGATAGCCGACAGAGCCATGGGGCAAATCGCCCAGCACCACCGACACTATGTATGCAGATGCTGTCTGCGCCTGTTCTAGCGGATTGGCACTCAATTTGGGTTGCATGCCCGCCGCAATGGAAACAATCATGGTCTCGCCAATGGCACGAGCAACAGACAAGACCAAGGCCGCGACGATGCCCGAACGCGCTGCCGGCATTACCACTTGCCATGCCGTTTGTAATTGGGTCGCGCCCATAGCGGCAGCGGCCTCACGCAAGTGGACGGGCACGGCTCGCAAAGCATCTTCCGATAATGAGGCCATATAAGGCACGATGGCAATGCCCATCACCAAGCCGGCGCCCAGCATATTAAAACCCGGTAGCTCGGGGATGAATAACTGCAGCAGCGGGATCACCGCATTCAAGGCAAAGTAACCGTACACCACGGTGGGAATGCCTGCCAATAATTCAAGGGCAGGCTTCAAGGTTTCGCGGGTTTTTTTGCTGGCAAATTCTGCCAAGAAAATCGCCACCCCCAATCCTAGGGGAACCGCCAAAGTGAGGGCCACGCCCGCAGTCACCAAGGTGCCTCCGATCAGAGGCAACACCCCATAGCGCGGTTCAGCAAACAAAGGCATCCACACCGTGTCTGTCAAAAAATCACTCAAGGCCACCGTATGAAAAAAATGCACGGACTCAGTGACCAGCACCAGCACGATGCCCAAGGTCGTGGCCACGGATAAACCAGCAGCCAACATCAGCGCAAGCTCTATGCTGCGCTCTGCCCACTGCCCACGTCTATTCTTATTTAGCTTCACGGGCCAGCAGCTCTTCTATGGTCAAGCCAGTTTCGGGCGTGCCGTTAAACACGCTGCCGAGCTTGCCTTTTTTCAGATTGGCGGTGATCAATTCATAGGCCTTGGGCGGCAGTGGAATGCTGCGCACCTCCTTGGCCAGTCGCCCAACATTTTTAAGCATGAAGTCAACATAAGCACGGACCTCGGGGCGCGATTGATACGCCTTCTCGCTCACATACACAAACACTGGGCGAGATAAAGGAGAATAGCTGCCGTCCACCACGCTTTGTTCAGAGGGCAATACTGCCTGACCCTTTTTATTGACAATGGCCACTGCCTTGAGTTTGGTTTTATTTTCCACGTAATAGGCATAACCAAAATACCCCAGCGCATTCACATCACGGCTCACCCCCTGTACCAACACATTGTCATCTTCTGAGGCGGAGAAATCACCACGCGATGCCTTGGCCTTGCCGTTCACGGCTTCGGTGAAGTAATCAAAAGTGCCCGAGTCTGCGCCAGGGCCATATAACTTGAAGGCCTGAGCCGGTAACTTGGCATCCACTTGCTGCCACTGGGTGACCACGCCTTGCGCGCTGGGTGACCACAGCTTGCGAAGCTGTTCTATGCTGAGCTCTTTGATGGGGTTTTTAGGGTTCACCACCACCGTGAGCGCATCATAGGCAATGGGCAATTCATAAAAATGGATGCCTGCGTTTTTGCAGGCATCCATCTCACTTTTTAAGATAGGTCGCGAGGCGTTGCTCACCTCGGTGTCGCCCCGGCAAAACTTTTTAAAGCCTCCGCCAGTGCCAGAGATGCCCACGGTCACGCGCACATTTTTGTTGAGTTTTTGAAACTCCTCAGCCAAGGCTTCGGCAATTGGGAAAGCGGTGCTTGATCCATCGATTTTCACAACAGCAGAACTTTGCGCCAAGGCCGTGTGGCAAAACGCAAGTCCTGAAAGACAAAAGAACAATTGGCTACGAAATAACATCATGGTCTGCTCCACATATTGAGTGCAGCCATTGTGCGTGCTGAATGTTACGGTTTGATGACAGCAGGCAAAGTTTTTACTCGCTCAAGGGGAAACACCAGTCGGAATTCTGCGCCTTTGCCCAGCGTGCTTTTAATCTCCAAAGACGCTTGATAGCGTTGCGCCGAATTCTTCACTATGGCGAGGCCAAGACCCGTGCCTGCGGCGTCCTGACGTAGGCGCGTGCGGGCCTTGTCGACGCGGTAAAAACGCTCGGTCAAGCGCGGCAAATGCTCGGGGGCAATGCCTGCGCCATTGTCGTTGACGTAGACAATGCAGGCATCTTTGTGCCGTACCGCCCCCATCACAATGCGCGTGCCTGCCTCGGTGTAGTGCACGGCATTATTGACCAAGTTGTTGACCATCATGTACAAATCATTGCGGTTGACAAATAACGCAATGCGCCCGGTGTCTTCCACCAACAGCTCATGCCGGCCCTGCGACAAGGCCTCAGCGGCAAGGCGCATGTCGGTCAAAAACTCGGACAAGCCCACCCACTCTTCATCTTGCACCTGCCCAGAGTCTACACGCGAGAGCATGAGCAAGTCTTCCAATATGCGGGTCATCACCGTGCCTTGGCGAGCCGTGGTAGCCAACAGCAAATCTTGCTCACTTTTATTCAGGGTTAAATTTTGTAAAGTCTCCACATTGGCGCACACCACCGTCAGCGGCGTGCGTAACTCATGCGACACATTGGCCACAAAATCCCGACGCATTTGATCTAGCTTCACTGCCTCGCTGATATCGCGGGTCAGTAACACACTCGCCCCGGTCTGCCCCTCCACGGCCAGCGAACGCAGATGCTCCAAGGTTTTGAAATTGCTGCCCACACTGATTTCCTGTTTGTAGCGCGCGGCGTCACGACGCCCCAGCCAAGCGATGAATCCTGGATCGCGCACCTGCCATGCAATTGGTGTGCCCACATCCGTCGGGGTTTTGATCTGCAGTAATTTTTCTGCCGTCTGATTGGCCCAGACAATCCTGTCCTCAACATCCAAAAACACCACACTCTCTGGCAAGGCCGACAACACGCTTTTCACCCGATACAACTCATCCGCCAATTGCCTCATGTCATGCTGCTGCTGCCGAAACGCTTTTTGTATGGCCGCCAATACGCTCCCCCAGCGTCCGCTGGCATCTGGAAAAGCCGTTTTTTTGGGGTGCTTTGCCCAACGCCGTAAATGCTGCTGCTGCACACCATCCCAAAGCACCACCACGGCCAGCAAAGCACTAAAACCCAGCAGCAAGTAAAACTGCGGCCAAACAGAGAGCGACAACACCGCCAGCAAGAGCAGACACAGACGCCAGATCAAGGCGACACCTTGACCTGATGCGAAGTGATGCGATATCCACCACCACGCACCGTTTCTATCATCTCATTCAACTCATCATTGCCCTGTGCCATCAGCACGGCACGCAAACGGCGTATGTGCACATCCACGGTGCGCTCTTCAATAAACACATGATCGCCCCACACTTTATCCAGCAACACACTGCGCCGCAACAGCTTGTTCTGGTTGGCCAACATATAAGCAAGCAACCTGAATTCAGTAGGCCCCAGCGCTAGTTTTTTTCCGTCAACACAGACCCTCATCTCATCAGGGGCGCACTGCAATGCCCCCCAACGCAAGAGGCTTGCCCCGGTCTCCGGGCTGGCTCGCCTAAGCAAGGCACGCACGCGTGCCAGTAGCTCCTGCACCCGAAAAGGCTTCACCACATAATCATCTGCGCCAGCCTCTAACGCCGCCACAATATCTTCCTCCTCACCCCTTGCGGTGAGCATCAGCACCGGCAACTCCTGCGTGCGTGTCACTGCCCGCCACTGCTTGAGCACGGACAAGCCGTCTTGGTCAGGCAACATCCAATCCAACAACACCAGATCGGGCAACTCCCGATCAAGGCTTTGTTGTGCCAAGCGCGCACTGCCCACCCCCTGACAGTCAAAACCCGCGTGCTTAAGATTCAGCAGCAACAAAGACTGAATATCAGGCTCGTCCTCGACGATTAAAAGCTTATTGCCGATTGCGACACTCCGCCAAACCGCTGCGCATTGCCCCCATCATCAAGCCCATATCGCTTGCCATCGAGACAAAACCATAACCCGCCGCCACCGCCCACTTCACCGCCTCGGGGTTGGGCATCACCGTACCCAAGGCCAAGCCCTTGGCCTGGCAGTAACGCCCCAATTCGGCCATGGCCTCCCTGACCTTGGGGTGAGACACATCCCCCTGCAGGCCAAGACACATGGCGAAATCCCCCGGACCAAACAAAGCCCCAGTCACGCCCGGCACTGACAAAATCTCATCGTGTCGCGCCATGGCCTCGGGGGTCTCTATCTGCATAATGACCTGTACATGCTCATTCACCTTGGTCACATACTCCCCATCAGTGGTGTAGCGCGAACCTCGGTGCATGCGGGCATAACCACGCTCACCTTTGGGTGGGTAATAACATGCCCTGACAATCGCCTCGGCCTCGGCACGCGTGTTGACATATGGAAACACCAGATTCAACGCGCCCAGATCCAGAGCGTGTTTGATTTTGGTGGGGTCCTGGTCAGGCATGCGCACCACCGGCAAGCTACCGCCAGCAACACAGGCATTTAGCAAATCACGCAAGGCGTGGATATTCACCGGCCCATGCTCCATGTCGATCACCACATGATCGTAGCCGGCGCAGGCCATGGCCTCTAGCACCGTTGCCGAGCCGGACATAAACCAGCCGCCGTACAAAGTCTCGCCAGCGGCGAGGCGTTGTTGAAAAATATTTTGCATGAATAAACCGTTCAACTTGTTTGCTTGCAATTAGTTTAATCTTGAATCTCACTCTGTACCGCCGCACGCGCATCACCCCCTCGCTCCGCCGCACAAGCACCCGCACTAAACAAGACTATGCCTGACGGCAATCCCTTTTTCTCTCCCTTGAACCCGCTAAAAAACTATTGACATAAAAGGCAGGAGGGAATACATTCCACATCGCCATGTCGAAAGGGGGGAAATCTTTGTGCACAAATTAATAGGCTTATACCAGCGTCTCTATACTGCGTTTGATCAATTCATTAAGCATCATCTTTGCTTGTGGCTATGTAATATTGCCGCTGCGGCTATTGCGACAACTGCTCTGTTATGTATGTCTTTGGCCGTGAACACCGCACAAGCGCAAGTGCAGAACATCACCCCGCCCAGCACTTTTTATCCAGCCGTGCAAATTTCTTGTACAGGAAACGAACCAGAATACAACATCTACTTTAGCGAACAAAGTGTCAACGGCCAAATACAGGTGTCCACGTACATCAAGCTCTACAACGCACCTATTCTCGAATATGCTGTGCGCACGACAGGTTCTAGCACTGAATTGTTTTTTATTGTCGAAAACACCTTAGAGCCATATCTGCATGACCCCTCTTTATATCGCTGTTACAGATTCAATCTGGGTTTTCTGCCATTGGGCGTAAATAATTTAACTTACATCGTTGCAGGCAGAGACGGTTTTGGCTTTACGAGCAATTTTGTCAGCTGGCGCTATGCGGTACCAGATCAAACTTTTGTGGTGAGATACGCGCCAACTCCAGTTCCTGGTTTGGACTTCTTGGCGTTAGTTTTGTTATTTTTGGCTATTGTCATCGTGACGTACAAAAAAAGACCATTCAAAATAGCACTTGTTTTATTGCTGATCCCCCTACTGTTGCTGCATAACAATCCTTTGTTGGCACAAGGA
>JBDKJU010000038.1:0-3477 GCA_039796435.1 Pseudomonadota bacterium
CAAACACTATCAAATACAAGTGCCCGGCGGCAAGAAACCACACGCACAAAAAAACACCGGGCGCGACCGCATGGAGTTTCTGCACAGCCGCAACGAGCTTGGGGTGGTAGACCCTCTGGGACAAGAAAAAGCCTATGCCCAACGCGCCGCCATGCTCAAACAGGAGACCACCAAATTGGCTGGGGTGGCCAATCGTTTTGCTTGGGAAAACCTCGGTCCTGGCAATATTGCCGGACGCACGCGCGCCCTGCTCACCCACCCCAATAACAACAATATTTTGTGGTTAGCCACTACCCGAGGGGGGATATGGAAAAGTGTTGACGGTGGCGCCAACTGGTCGCCCACGTCTGATGGGGTGGCCCCCAATACGGTCACCTGCTTGGTGATGCACCCCAGCAACCCAGACATCATTTATGCCTGCACTGGCGAGGGGTTTCGCGCCAGCCGCCGTGGCGCAGGGATACTGGTGAGTTACAACGGTGGAGCGAGCTGGGCTAAGCTCGGCGGCATCAACACTTTCTCCGGCACCCAATGGCAATACACCAATCGTTTGGTGGTCTTGCCACAAGACCCCAATATTATTTTGGCAGCCACACGTCAAGGCATTTACCGCAGCAGCGATGCGGGCAATAACTTTGCCTTGGTAAGTGCGGGAGAATATGCCGATCTGAAACTTGACCCCAACAATAATCAACGTCTGATCGCCGGACAATTCGGTGGCAAGATCAGCTACTCCAGCAATGCCGGAGCCACTTTCACCACTTTGACTATCGCCACACCCACCACTGCCTTCGCTGCGGGCAGCAAAGACAGTGGCCGCGTCGAGCTGGCCTACAGCCCCTCACAAAGCAATGTGGTGTATGCCTCGGTAGACAATAATCTGGGCGAATTGTATGTGTCTAGCAATGGCGGGGTGAACTGGCTGTTGCGCAGCACCCCAGCACATTTACAAACCCAGGGCGGTTACGACAATGCCCTGTGGGTGCATCCCAAAAACCCCAATGTGATTTTGTTAGGCGGCATACGTGCACACCGCTCATTCGACGCCGGTGCAACTTTCAGCAGCTTTGACACTGCCACTTCCAGCAAAGGCTCGAATGGCTTCGGTGCCACCATTCATGCCGACCACCATGGTTTTTTTGGCGCCACCGGCATCGGCATCAGCAACCAAATGGTCTACGGGGTGAACGATGGCGGGGTATGGGTGAACTACGATGTCACTGTCCCTTATGCGGCCGGCAACAGCAACAACTACTGGCGCAATCTCAACAACGGCCTTGCCGCCAGTCAGGGCTATGGCATTGCCGTCAGTAAAAAACGCGGCCTCATATTAAGCGGCACACAGGACACTGGTCTGCTGGGGCAACGCAGCAACACAGACAATTTTTACCAATGGCAGGAGTACTCTTTTGGTGGGGATTATTTTTCTCCCCAAATTGACGACAGCAGCAACCTAAGCTACGCCACGGTCTACAACTTACTGGTGTACCGCATGAGCGGTGACACGGCGGGGGCAGTCGGTGCCACCAGCCTGTGCTACAACCTGCCCGATGCGCCCAATGCCAATGGCCGTTGCAGCTCCACCGCCGACAATGAGAAGGCCAATTTCGACGCCCCCATCAAACTCGACCCACACGACATGAACCGCTTGTATGCCGGTGGCGCGTCGCTGTGGGTGAGCAACAGCATACGCCAAAGCGCCAACCTGGTGACCTGGAAAGAAATCAAACCTGCCCTTAGCGGCAGCAGCAACGATGGCAACTATATCTCTGCCATCGAGGTGCACCCCACCGACCCCAACATCGTCATGGTGGGACACAACAATGGCGAGGTGTTTGTCAGCAAAAATGCCACGGCCGCGGCGCCAGTGTGGCGACAGCTCACCGGCATTCCAGCTCGTCTGGTGGAAGGTTTTTATGTTGATGCCAGCGACCGCAATATTCTTTACATCATGCTCGGCGGTTTCAGCTCTGGCAATCTCTTAAAGACCACCTTCAGCGAACCACAGGCGGGACCTTTCGTGGTGGGCGCAGGCCAACTGCCCGATATCAATGTCTATGCCCTCACCCAGCACCCCAAGAAACCTGAATGGATGTATGCCGGAACTGCTGCCGGTTTTTTCACCAGCACTGATGCCGGCAACTCCTGGAGCACCAACAACGACGGCCCTTCGGCTGCCTCCATCGTGTCCATGAGTTGGTGGGATGACACCACCCTCATGGTCAGCGCCTATGGGCGCGGGGTGTGGCGCGCCGCCATTTCTGTTGATGCCGGTGAAAGCACTGTTTACGAGTTGTTTCATGCTGGCAATCAGCGCTATTTCCGTACCTCATCAAAACAGGAAATGCTTGATTTAAGCACTAACGCCAGCAGTGGCTGGGTGCGCACCTTCGATGACTTTGTGGCCTGGGATCTCAAGCAATCAGCGAGCATCACCGCGCCTATGTGCCGGTTTAATTATTTTGACTCTGGCCTGAACTCGCATTTCTACCTGATGGGGGTGAAGGCCTGCAATGACTTCCGCGCGCAAGAAGAACAAAACCCCAAAGGCTGGCGTTTTGAAAGCTATGAGTTTGTCTTGACCCAAGCTTTTTTCCCCACTGCCACGGGCTGCCCAACCTCTGCCCCCATACCGCTTTACCGCGTCTATAACAACGGCTACAAGGCCCCACCAGCGGTCAACAACAGCCACCACCGCTTCACCACCAAGGCCAGTGAAGTGGCCAAACATGTGGCTGCCGGGTGGACCAGCGAGGGCGTGGTGGCCTGCGCCATAAGAACCGCCCCATAAAAAAAGCCCGCCTGCGGCGTGCATCACACCACAGAACGGGCTGAGTAGACCCTTCTTGTTTTCTACACGCCAATCAGTCGTGCAGTATTTGTCATGTGTGCGTTTATTTCACGCACATCACGATTTTTTCGTCTTTCCAACCTTTTGCCACCATCTCGGCCACCACTGCCGCTTCGGTGGTGTAACGATGATTCGAGTCGGTCTTGCCTGCGATTTCATAGGCACGATTAAACAGGCGATACAAAGGCATGTAACCCTCTTCACAACTCACTGTGGCCATGTCTACCTTGGGGGAGACAATGCTGTACACATCGCCCTCAAGGATCCAGCCAAGGGCACGTTCACCCTTGGGGTTGGCATCGGCTAAGGCTTTGCACTCGGCCTTGTCGCCAGTGTAGAAATGTGAATTGGCCGTAAAAGCATAAAAACGACACACCGGCGCCGTGCCTGGCTCTTTCAGTGCCCATGATTTCCATGCCTTACCAGTGCGGCTCCAGCCTGCGCCTGCAGCGCCCGAGTCTATGCCCTTGGCCTCATCTGCGCTGGCAGTCACAAAGTAATGATTCAAGGGGGCGTTGTAAAACTCCACCACGTCCACCAAGGCCTTAGTTTGATAAGCGCCGATGTCGGTCTTGCCCGCCGTTTCGCGGGCATTGCCTACCTGATCCAGCATAAGTTTGGCGCTG
>JBDKJU010000039.1:0-3081 GCA_039796435.1 Pseudomonadota bacterium
CCGCATGCTGCCTGTCTTCAATTTGTGGGTCATAAAATTCTTCCAAACGACCACATTGCAAGCACACCAAATGATCGTGGTGCTCGCCCTCATTGAGCTCAAAAATCGCCTTGCCGCTCTCAAAGTGGTGCCGCTTCAAAATTCCAGCCTGTTCAAACTGGGTGAGCACGCGGTAAATGGTGGCCAGCCCCACGTCAATGTCTTCGTCCAAGAGCAGACGATAAATGTCTTCTGCGGTCATGTGCCGTTGACTGCCATTCTGAAATAGCTCAAGTACGCGTAAACGGGGCAAGGTGGCCTTCAGGCCCATGTCTTGCAATTCTTGTGGTTTGGCCATGCGTGGATGAAGCAAGCGTAAATAGGCTATGATAGCGGATTCACTGTTTTTGATGCACCTTCTCATGCGTATTTTGTGTCTCACCCTGTTGCTGGCAATCAGCGCCTGCACCTACCTAAAACCCTATCAAATCGAAGTCAATCAGGGCAACTACATCACCCAGGCTGAGCTTGATCGTCTCAAGGTGGGGCTGTCGCGGGCACAGGTGCGCAGCATACTCGGCACGCCGCTCACCGAAAGCATCTTTCACCAAAACCGTTGGGACTACTCATTTACCTTGAGTCGCCGTGGTGAGAGCGTGACACAGCATCAGGTGAGCGTGGTGTTTGAAGACGACAAACTCAAAAGCTGGAGCAACACCGCCGTGCCAAGCACTTTACTGGCTGGACGTGAAGGCCACAGCCAGAGCCTGGTGCCGCAAGAAAAAAGCAGCAATTGGTGGCAGTCAGTTTCCGATTGGTGGAAAAAATAATGTCGTCACCAGTTCGGCTGGCCATTGCTGGGGCTGGCGGCCGCATGGGACACATGTTGCTGCAAGCCTCGGCACAAGATAAAGACACCGTGATTGCCGCTGCCTTTGATGTCCCGGGCAGCCCCTTTATTGGCAATGCGGTGAATGCACAAGTGCGTATCAGCAGCGACCTTGATGCTGGCTTGGCAGACGCAGAGGTGTTCATTGATTTCACCCGCCCCGTAGGCACTTTAGCGCATCTGTCTAAATGTGTCACCCACCAAGTGGCCATGGTCATCGGCACCACGGGCTTTGACGTGGCAGGCAAGGCGGCTATCGCAGAAGCAGGCAAACATATCCCCATCGTCTTCGCCCCCAACATGAGTGTCGGGGTGAACACCGCATTCAAGCTCCTAGAGCTCGCCGCCAAGGCCTTGCAGGATGGCTACGACATTGAAATTGTGGAAATGCACCACAAACACAAGGTCGATGCGCCCTCGGGCACGGCGGTGAAAATGGGCGAAATCATCGCCGAGGCGCAAGGCAGCACGCTTGCCGAGCGCGCGGTGTACAGCCGTGAGGGCCACACCGGCGCACGTCCTGATAACGCCATTGGTTTCGCCACTTTACGGGGGGGAGACGTGGTGGGGGACCACACCGTGGTGTTTGCCAGTGAAGGTGAGCGCATCGAAATCTCGCACAAATCATCAAGCCGAGTCAGCTACGCCACCGGCTCGATGCGGGCTGCGCATTTTTTGGCTAAGCGCCTAAGAGCACAGCAGGCAGGCGTGTACGACATGCAGGACGTGTTGGGCTTGCGAGAGCAACATTAACTACGGCAGCAACATTAAGACACCCAATGCACCGCAATTAAAAAGCGTTTGGCCAGGCGGTCAAGTCTTGCACATGTGCCTGAAACTGAGCGCTGCTGATGGGTCGTGCACCTAAGCTGGTTAAATGGTCGGTTTGCTGCTGGCAGTCGATCAACACGAACCCGCGTGCCTGCAAGTGTTGCACCAAATATGCCAAGGCCACTTTGGAGGCATCAGTCACCGCCGCAAACATGGACTCGCCATAAAACATTCGCCCGATGGCCAAGCCATACAAGCCGCCCACCAACACTCCGTTTTGATACGCCTCTACCGAGTGTGCAAAGCCCTCTGCGTGCAACAGACAATACGCCGCTTGCATCTTGGCAGTGATCCAAGTGCCTGACTGACCCACACGTGGGGCCTGTGCGCAGCACGCAATGACCTGCGCAAAATGATCATCCATGCGCAGTTCAAACTGCGGCATTTTTTTTCGCAAGCTGCGCTGCAGCTTGAATTCATTCAAGTACAAGACCATGCGTGGGGCGGTATACCACCACTGCACAGGCTCTTGACTGAACCAAGGAAAAACGCCGTGGCGATACGCGGCCAGCAAATTCTCGCTCGACAGCGTGCCGCCCACCGCGATTAAGGTATCTTCTTCCAGACTGGCCAAATCCTGCAAGAGCTCACTCACTGCCTGCCTCTTACTCACCCATTTGCAGCAATTGACCATCCTGACGGGCTCGGCGAATCGCTGCCAAAAAGACCGCTAAGGCCGCCGCCAAATAGATGAGATTGAGCCACAAAGCCGACAGCAAATGCCCCCATTGCACCCCTTTGCCAGAGAGCTCTAAGCGCATGGCCTCAAACACATGCGCAGCGGGAAAAGCCAAAGCGATTGCCTGCAACCACTCGGGCAGAGTAGCCAGTGGATAGTAGACACAGGAAATGGGCAAGAGCAAAAAAATCAAGCCCCAAGCCAGCTCTTCGGCCCCCAAGCCCAAGCGCAGCACCAATGCACACACGGCAAACCCCACCGCCCAGGCAAACATCATCAGCAGCGCCGCATAGCACACCATGCTCAAGCCCATACCGCCAAGTTGAAAGCGAAACATGAGCCAAGCCATGAGCGCCGTGCCCAACATGGCAATAATGGTGCGCAAAGTGCTCATGAGCAAGAGACTGACCACGTATTCCCAAGTGCGCAAAGGGGCGACGAAGAGATTGGCCAAATTACGCGCATACAGCTCTTCAAAAAACGACAAATTCACCCCCAGCTGCGCCCGCATGAGCAACTCCCACAACAGCACAGCGCTTAAAAACAAGCCGGGCATGTCCTTCAGCAAATCATTGCTCGGGGCCAGATACTGCGACACCAAGCCCCACAGCACGATTTGCAAGCTCGGGTAATACACCAGCGACAACACCCGTGGCCAAGACTTGGCAAACAAGTACAAATGACGCTTCATCATGGCGCTGAT
>JBDKJU010000040.1:0-9735 GCA_039796435.1 Pseudomonadota bacterium
GTGACCAATAAGGGACGCGAATTCACCGAGTTGATTCTTAAAGGGCAGCACATGGCGTTTGATTTTTGTGTCTGTGGGGATGACTTGCCCACCAACAAGCCTGAGCCTGAAATGCTCTTGCATGCGGCCGCACAATTTGGCGTGTCGCCGCATGAGGTGCTCATGATCGGGGACTCAGGCAATGATGCCTTGGCAGCACGCCAAGCGGGCTGTCCCATGGCCTTGGTGGATTATGGCTATACCGAAGGGCTGGCGCTTGATGATATCCCCAATGATGTTATCATTCACTCTTTCTTGGATTTACTCCCGCTTCTCTGATCTTGTTTCCTCTGCACGCACTCTGGCAATTTATCTGGTCTTGGCGTTAAGCCATTACTTATGCCTGCGCGTGCTCACTTTGGACAGCACACTCTTAAAAAGTCCAAAATCTTCGTAACAAGATCACCATGACCGAATCAGACTTCCTCGCCTTGGGTGCCCAAGGCTATAGCCGAGTGCCATTGCTATTAGAGACTTTGGCAGACTTGGACACTCCTTTGTCGCTGTACTTGAAGCTGGCCAATGCGCCGTATTCCTTTTTGCTGGAATCAGTGGTGGGCGGTGAGCGTTTCGGGCGCTACTCTTTTATTGGCCTGCCTGCCACCACCCGCATAGAGGTGCGTGACCACGAGGTCACCGTCATCAGCCCACGTGGCCGTGACACCCATCAAGTGCATGACCCTTTGGCATTTATTGCGGCTTATCAGGCCCAGTTTCGCATCGCTCCGCCAGCGGGTTTGCCCCGCTTTGTGGGGGGGCTGTGCGGTTATTTTGCCTACGAAACGATACGTTACATAGAGCCGAAACTCGCTGCCAAACCGCCCAAAAATGACCCCATCGGCGTGCCTGATATTTTGCTTTTGCTCACCGAAGAGCTCGCCATTATCGACAATCTTTCGGGTAAGCTGAATCTGCTGGTGTACGCCGACCCCACCCGTCCGGGCAGTTATGCGCAGGCCAAGGCACGCTTAAACGAGTTGCGCGCCAAATTATCTGACGCGGTGCACATTCCCTTGCAGCCTGCCACTAAGGTTGAGCAAGCACATTCCTTGGTGGGTGAGGCAGCATACGTGGCAGCGGTGCAAAAATGCAAAGACTACATCGCGGCGGGGGATTGCATGCAGGTGCTGCCTTCGCAACGCATGCAAATGCCTTACCCTGAGTCGCCCTTGTCTTTGTATCGCGCTTTGCGTTCGCTTAACCCCTCGCCCTACATGTTTTATTATGATTTTGCCGACTTTCATGTGGTCGGGGCGTCACCCGAAATTCTCGTGCGCAAAGAGGCAGACACGGTGACTGTGCGTCCTTTGGCAGGCACGCGCAAACGCGGCAACAGCGCGCAAGAAGACCAAAACCTGGCAGAGGAGCTGCTGCGCGATGAAAAAGAAATTGCTGAGCATGTGATGCTGATAGACCTGGGCCGTAATGATGTGGGGCGGGTGGCCGAGGTGGGCACGGTCAAAGTGCTGGAAAAGATGGTGATCGAAAAATACTCCCATGTGATGCACATCGTCTCGCATGTGGAGGCCAAACTGCGCGCTGGCATCAACAGCATGGAGGTGCTGAAGGCCACCTTTCCGGCGGGTACTTTGTCGGGGGCACCCAAAATCAGGGCAATGGAAATTATCGATGAGATAGAGACCTTGAAGCGGGGCATCTACGGCGGCGCGGTGGGTTACCTCAGTTATCAGGGGGACATGGATTTGGCTATTGCCATCCGTACCGCGGTGATTAAGGATGGGGTGCTGTATGCGCAGGCGGCGGCCGGGGTGGTGCATGACTCTGTGCCAGTGAATGAATGGCAAGAGACACTTGCTAAAGCGCGAGCCATCTTGCGCGCCGCCGAGATGGTGCAAAGCGGATTGGACGGGGTGTGAGATGCTGCTGATGATAGACAATTACGACAGCTTCACCTACAACCTGGTGCATTACTTTGAAGAGTTGGGTGAGCAAGTCTTGGTGAAACGCAATGATGAGTGCAGTGTGGCACAGTTGCTTGCCCTCGGCGCTGATCGCATCTGCCTCTCTCCGGGGCCTTGCACTCCAGAAGAGGCAGGCGTGTGTGTGCCGCTTATTCACGCCGCTGCAAAAATCAGTCTGCCGCTTTTGGGTGTGTGCCTCGGTCACCAAAGCATAGGCGCTGCCTTTGGTGGACGCATCATTCGCGCTAAGCGGGTGATGCATGGCAAGACCGACACCATCAGCCATGAGGGGGGGAGTGTGTTTGCGCAACTGCGTGAGCACTACACCGCGATCCGTTACCACTCTTTGGTGATTGAGGAAAGCAGCTTGCCGGCATGTTTGTCAGTCACGGCAAGAAGCAGTGACGCCGAGATCATGGGGGTGCGGCATAAGAGCTTACCCATACACGGCGTGCAGTTTCACCCCGAATCCATATTGACCGAGCAAGGCCATGAGCTGCTCCACAACTTTTTGAAAGCACAAGCATGATCAGCATACAGGAAGCAATACAACGAACCATTGAGCACCGTGAAATTTTTCACGACGAAATGTTGACGCTCATGCGGGCGGTGATGCAAGGCGAATACACTCCGGCACAGACGGCCGCCTTGCTCATTGGTTTGCGCGTGAAGAAAGAAACCATTGGCGAGATCGCAGCGGCGGCACAGGTGATGCGTGAGTTTGCCAGTAAGATTGAAGTGGAGGCGCCGGAAAATTTGGTCGATGTGGTAGGCACTGGTGGCGATGGCTCGCACACCTTCAATATTTCCACCGCCGCCATGTTTGTGGCTGCGGCTGCCGGAGCGCGTGTGGCCAAGCATGGCAACCGCTCGGTGTCGTCAAAATCAGGCAGCGCCGATGTGTTGGAAGCTCTGGGCATCAACATCATGCTGGCTCCGGCGCAAGTAAAAAAATGCATTGAACAGATTGGCGTGGGCTTCATGTTTGCCCCCAACCACCACAGCGCCATGCGCAATGTGGCCCCGGTGCGCAAGGAAATGGGGGTGCGCACCATTTTTAACATTCTCGGCCCGCTCACCAATCCGGCCTCGGCGCCAAACATTTTGATGGGGGTGTTTCACGCTGACTTGGTGGGGATTCAAGTGCGTGTACTGCAACGCTTAGGGGCCAAGCACGCCCTAGTGGTGTATGGGCGCGACGGCATGGACGAAATATCGCTGGGGGCTTCCACCTTGGTGGGGGAACTGCGTGACGGCGAAATTAAAGAGTACGAGCTTCACCCCGAAGATTTTGGTTTGGCGATGGTCTCCAATCGCAGCTTTCGGGTAGAGAGTGCGGTGCAAAGCAAGGACATTATCTTGAGCGTGTTGGCCAATGAGGCCAGCCCGGCGCGCGATATCGTGGTGCTCAACGCGGCGGGTTGCTTGTACGCGGCCAATGCGGTGACCAGCATCCCCGAAGGCATCGTGCGCGCTCGTCAGACCCTGGCCAGCGGCGCTGCTTTAGCCAAATGTGATGAGATGCGCAAGCTGACGCACTCGCTGTCGCAAGTATCCTAAGCCATTGACGAACGACATGAACGACATACTAGAAAAAATCTTGGCCACCAAACGCGAAGAGATTGTGCGTGATACTGCTCTCAAATCTTTGGCGCAAATGCAACAAGCTGCGCAGGACACCACCGCCACCCAAGGTGGGGTGCGTGATTTTGTGGGCAGCATGAGAGCCAAGTTGCATGCCGGCCAGGCGGCAGTCATTGCCGAGATTAAAAAAGCCAGCCCCAGCAAGGGACTCATTCGTGCTGACTTTGACCCCGCTTGGTTGGCCTCGCGCTATGCGGCTGGTGGGGCCGCCTGTTTGTCGGTGCTCACTGATGAGCAGTATTTTCAGGGCAGTGCCACCTATTTGCAATGGGCGCGCGCGGCATGTGATCTGCCGGTACTGCGCAAAGACTTCATTATTGATCCCTACCAAGTCTATGCAGCACGTGCCATGGGGGCAGATTGTGTGCTCTTGATCGTGGCGGCCTTGCATGATGAGCAGCTCTTGTCGCTGGAGGCGCTGGCGCTTAGTTTGGGCATGGCGGTGTTGGTTGAGGTGCATGATGAAGCGGAGTGTGCTCGGGCGCTGGCCTGTCAGTCTCCCCTCTTGGGCATCAATAACCGCAATCTGCGCACTTTCGCAGTCAGCTTGGACACCACCCTGAAGCTCTTGCCCATGATACCGGCGCATAAACTGGTGGTGACCGAGTCTGGTATTGCCAGCCATGAGGATGTCAAGCACCTGCAAGCACGTCAAGTCAACAGTTTTTTGGTGGGAGAGAGCCTGATGCGTGAGGCGGATCCCGGCCAGGCCTTACGCCAACTACTGGGGGCATAGAGAGTGCAAAAAAAATCCAGCACGCTCGATGCGCTGGACAAGCGCCTGCTCACGCTCATACAAAAAGACGCCAGCCTCACGCATGCCCAGTTGGCACAACTGGCGTTTAGCTCTGCCCCCACGGTGTTTCGTCGTATGGAGCGTTTTCATCAATTGGGCCTCATTGACAAACAAATCACCGTGCTGGCGCCTGAGAAACTTGGTTTTGGGCTGACCGCCATTATCGAACTTGCCATGGAAAATCAAGCCAGCGATACCTTGCTGCGCATGGAGCAATGTTTGAAAAATGAAGTGGCCGTGCAGCAGGTTTATCGCGTCTCGGGGGGCGCTGATTTCATCTTGGTGGTCAACACGCCTGATATGGAGGCCTATCACGAGCTGGTGCACAGGGTGTTTACCGCGGCCCAACAGGTGCGAAATGTGCGCAGTTTTTTTAGCACCCACCGCAGCAAGTTCGCGCCAGCGGTGCAGTTGATAGATTAATTATTGTTAGCACTCCTTGACAACGAGTGCTAACGGCTCCATAATACGGGATTCGGCGCCAAATTCTCCGGCGCTGCTTTTGTCAACCCCCCGTATTTGGAGCAAATATGAAATTACGTCCCCTACACGATCGCGTGATCGTCAAGCGCATGGAAGAAGAGCGCAAAACCGCCTCTGGCATCGTGATTCCCGACACCGCCACCGAAAAGCCTGATCAAGGCGAAGTGCTCGCCGTGGGCCCTGGCAAGCGTGATGACTCCGGCAAAGTGAACGCTTTGGACGTTAAAGTCGGCGATCGCGTCTTGTTTGGCAAATACTCTGGCCAGTCTGTCAAAGTGGATGGTACCGAGCTTTTGGTCATGCGTGAAGACGACCTGATGGCCGTGGTCACCGCCTAATTTACATTTAATCAAAGGATAAACGAAA
Organism: Pseudomonadota bacterium; assembly: GCA_039796435.1. Taxonomy (GTDB): domain Bacteria; phylum Pseudomonadota; class Gammaproteobacteria; order Burkholderiales; family Casimicrobiaceae; genus JBDKJU01. Next base: position 5,251 of record JBDKJU010000040.1, read on the forward strand.
ATGGCAGCAAAAGACGTACGTTTTGGCGAAGTTGCACGCGCAGGCATGGTCCGCGGCGTGAACGTTCTGGCCAATGCAGTAAAAGTAACTTTAGGCCCTAAGGGTCGCAACGTGGTGCTGGAGCGCAGCTTCGGTGCCCCCACCATCACCAAAGACGGTGTGTCCGTGGCTAAAGAAATCGAACTCAAAGACAAGTTCGAAAACATGGGTGCGCAAATGGTCAAGGAAGTCGCTTCCAAGACCTCCGATGTGGCCGGTGACGGCACCACCACCGCCACCGTGTTGGCACAGTCCATTGTCAACGAAGGCATGAAATACGTGGCCGCAGGCATGAACCCCATGGACCTCAAGCGCGGCATCGACAAAGCCGTGGTGGCTATCACTGCAGAGCTCAAGAAGCTCTCCAAGCCTTGTACCACCACCAAAGAAATCGCGCAAGTGGGCTCGATCTCCGCCAACTCTGATGCCGATGTGGGCCAGATCATCGCCAACGCCATGGAAAAAGTGGGCAAAGAAGGCGTGATCACCGTGGAAGACGGCAAGTCGCTCAACAACGAGCTCGACGTGGTTGAAGGCATGCAGTTTGACCGTGGCTACCTCTCCCCCTACTTCATCAATAATCCTGACAAGCAAATCGCTTCGCTTGACCAGCCCTTCATCCTCTTGCACGACAAGAAGATCAGCAACATCCGTGATCTTTTGCCCCTGCTTGAGCAAGTGGCCAAGGCTGGACGCCCTCTGCTCATCATCGCCGAAGAAGTTGATGGCGAGGCATTGGCTACCTTGGTGGTCAACAACATCCGTGGCATCTTGAAGACCACCGCTGTGAAAGCCCCTGGCTTTGGTGATCGTCGCAAAGCCATGCTCGAAGACATCGCCATCCTGACCGGCGGCACTGTCATCAGCGATGAAGTGGGCTTGAAACTCGAAGCCGCGACTTTGCAAGACTTAGGTCAAGCCAAGCGCATCGAAGTGGGCAAAGAAAACACCATCATCATTGACGGCGTGGGCGCTGAAGACGGCATCAAAGGCCGTGTGACCCAGATTCGCAAGCAAATCGAAGAAGCCACCAGCGACTATGACAAAGAGAAGCTGCAAGAGCGCGTGGCCAAATTGGCTGGCGGTGTGGCGCTGATCAAAGTCGGCGCTGCCACCGAAGTCGAAATGAAAGAGAAAAAAGCCCGCGTGGAAGATGCCTTGCATGCCACCCGTGCTGCCGTGGAAGAAGGCGTGGTCCCAGGTGGTGGCGTGGCCTACTTGCGTGCTCGCGTGAACGCCGGCACCATCAAGGGCGACAACGCCGAGCAAGATGCAGGTATTAAGATTGTGCTGCGCGCCATCGAAGAGCCTATGCGCATGATTGCCTCTAACGCTGGCGATGAGCCCAGCGTGGTGGTCAACAACGTTGTTGCCGGCAAAGGCAGCTATGGCTTCAACGCCGCCAACGGCACTTATGGCGATATGCTTGAAATGGGCGTTCTGGACCCCACCAAGGTGAGCCGCACTGCCTTGCAAAACGCCGCCTCCATCGCTGGTCTCATGCTCACCACTGACTGCATGGTCGCAGAACTCCCTAAGGATGATGCACCTGCAATGCCTGGTGGTGGTATGGGCGGCATGGGCGGTATGGGTGGTATGGACGGCATGATGTAATTTGCGTCGTCTAACGCTTAAAAAAACCTCAAGCTGGCTTGGGGTTTTTTTTTACTTATAAAACGTCACAGACAACTAGATAAGTGAGAGTGAAGTGAGAACAATAACACCTTCATATTTAATTGACTATATTGATTGAGCAAAGGAATAGTCGATTACCTGTCCAGGACAAGAAAAAAAGTGCCGGTATTAAGGATGTCGGCAATGATCTTGATTGGCGGGCTACTCTCTCTGAGTACATTAAGCACTTGGACAGAAGCAGGTTTAGTCTTGAGCCAAAATTAGAAATGGCCTTTGATAAAGCATGTTTGATGCTGGCAAAAAACGTTACAAAGCCTGCTTTTCATCGAAGTTAATGACTGGGAACATGAACGTAGACCGGTTATGGAGGTGATTAATGATTGTCTAAAACAATTCCGAGACGTACCAGATGTAACAAAGTGGCCAGAGGTGAGTTTTTTGCAAGCACACGAACCCGGTCTTCATCAAGTGTTCATTTCAGATTTAAACGAAGCACAAATGGCACTTGCGGCTGGTAATTGGAAATCTGCCACTGTTGTCGCGGCAAGTGTGATGGAGGCTTTGTTGCATTGGTGGCTGGGAAAGCAGGCTTCATTAAAAGTTGAAAAAAATCTTCAGGCAATGATTGAGAGCGCGGTCAATCACAATTTATTCATGCCAAGTACCAGCACAATATCGAATTTTGATAAAACCGAAGCGGAAGGAAAAAAGGGCGCAGCAATTTGCGCGGCCAACTATCGAAACCTCATTCATGCTGACAAGTCAAAACGACTTGCAACAACATGTTCTCGAGCAAGTGCTTGGCAAGTATTCGGCGCTACATTGATGGTTGCTGATGCCATTGGACGCAAACTGACGGCATCACCTTAGGAGCTCATGGGTGACAAAAGCTTTTCAATTTTCATCAATGTATCTGAACAAAATATAATCTTAAAAAGCCAGCTCAGCTCTATGCCCACCATCAGTATGTTTTACGGTATCATCATCTCCATTATTTTGGCGATAATGAACACCACCACACTCCTCATTTGCATGCGCGCTACCAAGGTGCGCGTGCTTCAATCTCCTTAGCTGATGGACAACTATTAGCAGGTAATTTGCCTTTGAAGCAATTGCGCATGGTACAAGTATGGATAGACCTACATCATGATGAGTTGATGGCGGATTGGGAGTTGGCTTGCGCTGGTGAAGCCCCCTACAAAATAGAGCCGCTTAAATGAACCAAACCCAAGTGGTCCAAGAACTCCGTGATGTGGTGAAAGTCATCCCCGTTGACCGATATGTATTGCAACTTACCTTTGATAACAAAGAGGTAAAGTATTTTGATTTCTCCTATCTTTTAGAAACTAAACCCTTTATTCAGTTAGGCAATAAGCATCTTTTTTCTCAAGCATTTATTCAAAACGGCACGGTATGCTGGCCTGGTGATATTGATATCGATCCAGAAATTCTATATCAAAAATCAACGCCTCAATCCGAGTATCTGTGGCGCTTAGATTTCCAGAACACCGTGGGAGCCAAATTGGCAATACCAGGAATTGAGAACATTCCAGATAGTGTGTTTGACCTGCCGTATAAGTCGGAAATGCCAAGACCAGTTGAGTTTTAAAGCTTATTGCACAGCACCAGAACAATACACTTTTTGTGGCAAAGGCGCCTAATTAAGCCGTGCCAGCCATAGCGTTAAACTCCTGGCATGTGGACGCCAGTGCTTAAAGACTTACACACCTTGCCAGACTTAGAGTTGGCGTTGGTATTTGGTTCTTTTGCGCAAGGATCTGAGCAAGACCACAGCGATCTTGATTTGGCGGTTCGCTATGCCTACCCCCTCACGAGTGAACAAAAATATCACTTGATCGACGCCTTGGCGGTCACCATGGCACGTCCGATTGATTTGATTGACTTGCGACGTGCCGGGGTTTTGATTACCCATCAGGCCGTGTCGAAGGGCGTGAAAATTTGGGGTGAGGCAGAGATGTATGCACAGATCGCTTCCCGTGCGGTCATTGACTATGCAGATTTTGCCCCTTTGGTCGAACGAACATTAAAGGAAAGGCAGCGCTTATGGATGCGCTCATCGTCCAAAGTAAGTTAGAGTCTCTGCGACTTTGTGTGTTACGTCTGGAGCAAAAGTGTCCTAAGACATTGGCGCTACTAGAGCAGGACATTGATGCGCAAGATATTTTGAGTGTTAACTTGAGTCGTGCAGTTCAGCTTTGTGTGGATTTGGCCATGCACCGTATTGCAGGCATGGGACAAAAAGTCCCGCCCACGATGGCGGGGTGTTTTGAGCTATTGCAGAAAGAAGAGGTGCTGGGCATCGATTTGCTCAATCAGCTCAAAAGAGCAGTGGGCTTTCGCAATTTGATAGTTCATCAATACGATGAAATTGATTGGGCAATTGTGTTTCAGATTTGCACGGTGCATTTAAATACCTTTAAACAATTCGCGCGGATTTTTAACTGAGTTTTAACTAAGTTTTCACCGACCTTCCTTAAAGTTGTGGGCGCTAAAGTCACGGCCGCCTATTAAAATGTGGGTCATGACTGACCGCCAGCCTTACCACCACACCGACATAGAACACACCGCCCAGGCCCACTGGGCGAAGACGAATGCCTATCAGGCCGTCGAGCATGATCCCCGTTTTCCGAAGGGCAAGTTTTACGCCTGCTCCATGCTGCCTTATCCTTCGGGCAAGTTGCACATGGGACACGTGCGCAACTACACCATCAACGATGTGATGTACCGTTATTTACGCATGCAGGGCTATAACGTGCTCATGCCCATGGGCTGGGATGCCTTTGGTTTGCC
>JBDKJU010000041.1:0-4652 GCA_039796435.1 Pseudomonadota bacterium
CACGGCTTTGCAAGTAGCTGGTGGTAAGGTGGATGCGGGCGCGCTCAATATTTCCGTGTGGAACAAAATGATTGAGGAGAAAAAAATTGATGCCTCGCAAATGCAGGTGTTCTACACCACCCCGCCTTATTACGATTACAACTGGACAGTACGTGGCGATCTTGACCCCAACATCGTCAACAAACTGCGTGAAGCATTCCTCGCGCTAGATGCACGCAATCCTGAACACAAGGCCATTCTGGATCTGCAACGTGCCAGCAAATTTGTGGTCACCAACAGCAAAAATTACGATGGTATTGAGTCAGCGGCCAAGGCTGCCGGACTGCTGAAGTAACACTTGTTCCAACTCGCACTTAATTGCCACCACTACCCCAGCTCGCCCGAGCACTGTGCTCTAAGTAACATAGACATCAGCCTCAAGGCTGGGGAACGTATTGCCTTGATCGGCCCTTCTGGTGCGGGTAAATCCACCCTGCTTGGCATTCTCACCGGCGCACTAAAACCCAGTGAAGGCAGCCTGCATTGGCAGGGAAAAGATTTTTGGTCATTAAACCCCACAGATCGGCAACAGCGGCGTGCCGATTTTTTTCTCGCCCCCCAAACCCCGCCACTGCCACCGCGCCAAAGGGCCGTGCATTCGGTATTGGCGGGACGCCTGCCGCAGCAGAGCAACTGGGCGGCATTGCGATCACTCATTAAACCCAAAGATGCCCATCTGGCGCAAGCTGCCTTGGCTGCTTTTGCGCTGGAAGACAAGTTATTTTTACGTGTCGACCAACTCTCGGGCGGCGAACGCCAACGTGTCGGGCTAGCACGCGCCCATCTCTCGCAGGCAAAACTCTTGTGCTATGACGAGCCCATCAGCGCGCTTGACCCCAACTTGTCTAGCCTCGCCCTTCTGGCCATCAAAGCCGAGGCCACGCGCCGTCAGGCAATGCTCATTTGTGGCTTGCACGACGTGGATATGGCTCTCGCACACTTTGAGCGTGTCATCGCTCTAAAGCAAGGCAAACTTCAATTTGACTGCCCGCGCAGCGAGGTCACCGACGCCATGCTCTCCGATCTGTATGCCCATGATCAATTCACTCGCACAGAGCAGCGCATAGACACCCCAAGTCTGCCCCAACATGCCTGTGTCTAGTGCCTTGTATGACCCGGCCCCACATGACCCCGCGTGGCGTGGCCGCGTCAACGGGGCAATGGTGTTTTTGGTCCTGCTGCTGCCAGCTCTTTACTTGAGTGAGGCAAACCCGGCAACGTTCCTAGGCGCAGACAGCCTCAAAGCCAGCTATCTGTTTGTCAAGACTTTTTGGCCACCGAAACTTGATGCCGACTTTCTGCTCTTGGTGCTGCACAGCGCTTGGAAAACCGTAGCCATTGCCACCGTGGGGGTGAGTCTGGCCTTGGTGCTGGCCATACCATTAGCGGCGTTGGGGGTACGGGTGCTGTCTGTCTCTGCGCTCGGAACGCGCATGAGCCCATTGTCTCAAGCCTTGCGTTGGCTGGTGCGCGTCACCGCCATTGTGTTGCGCTCAGTGCCGGAAATAGTCTGGGCATTGATTTTCGTGCGCACTGTCGGCCTAGGCGACACCGCCGGAGTCATGGCCATCGCCCTCTCCTACGCCGGCATGCTGGCCAAAGTATTCATAGACATCGTTGAGGCCAATGACCACAGCGCCGCGCAAGCTTTGCTGGCCAATGGCAGCTCACGCTTTGCCGCGCTGATGCTGGGCACGCTGCCCACTTGCGCACTCGAACTCACTTCGTATGCGGTGTACCGCTGGGAGTGCGCCATTCGCGCCTCAGTGGTGATGGGCTTTGTCGGGGCGGGCGGCCTAGGTCAGCAAATGGAGCTGTCCATGCGCATGCTCGCTGGAGGTGAAGTCATCGTCATGCTGGTGGCCTTTGTGGGGCTCACTGCCATTGCCGATGTGGTGAGTGCCGAAGTGCGGCGGGTGCTGGCATGATGCAGAATACCCGCTGGCACGGGGGCTGGTTACTGCTGGTGTGGCTGGTGCTCCTAGCTGCCTCTCTCTACACCTTAACGGGCGACTGGGGTGGCTTTGTCAGTCTCGACAGTATGCATAAGATGGGGCAATTCATTGCTGGTTTTTACCCCCCCGCACACACTGCCCCATTTTTACAAAAGCTCGCCTTGGCCACGTGCGAGACTCTCGCCATCTCTTGGCTTGGAAGTTTGCTGGCCGCCCTTTGGGGCCTTGGTCTGGCTCTGCCTGCGGCTGGATTGTGGGGGAAAAGCACGCGACGGGGCGCCCGTCTTTTGCTCAACATCTTGCGTTCAGTGCCAGAGCTGGTCTGGGCCGGACTTCTCGTGATCGCCGCCGGTCTGGGGCCCCTACCTGGCATGTTGGCTCTGGCCATTCATACCACTGGGGTACTGGGTAGACTGTACGCCGATAGCATAGAAAACACCCCAGCCGCAGCCTTTGCGCAGCTTCATGCACTCGGCACTCCCGCTGTCTCTGCCTGGTGTTACACCACCCTGCCACAGATATGGCCACAACTGGCGAGTTATTTTTTATATCGTTGGGAGAACAACATACGCGCGGCCGCGGTGCTGGGCGTGGTGGGGGCAGGAGGTCTGGGGCAAATGCTGTTTTTACACCTCTCGCTATTTCAGTTCAACGAAGCGGCCAGTGTGCTGCTGGCCATGATCGGCCTAGTGCTCTTGGTCGATCAAGCCTCTTATTTACTGCGCAAACAATTGGCATGACACACGCTCAAATTGAGGCCCTCATCCCACATGCGGGGCGTATGTGTCTCCTCGACACCGTGCTGCACTTTGATGCAGAGCATTGCCACGCGCAAAGCCACAGCCACCGCCACAGTCACGGGGCAGCTGATCACCCTTTGTTTGCCCATGGACGCTTGGGCATGAGCGTGGCCATCGAATATGCTGCCCAATGCATGGCCATCCATGGCGCTCTGACTGCCAACCAAGACCAACCCAAACGTGGGGGGCGATTGCTCAGCGTGCGCTCGGTGACTCTGCATCGTCCACAGCTTGACCTGCAAGAACCCTTATTGGTCAAGGTGCATAAAATCATGGGTGATGAACACACACAGATATATGATTTTCAGCTCCTCCTGCCGCACAAGGCACAACTGCTCTGCGATGGTCGTGCCAGCGTCATGTTGACCCCACAATGACCACCCAACAACCAAGCAATGAAGTATCTATGACGAACACCAGCCTAGTTCGCGCCTTGGTCACTGGCGGATCTGGTGCCATTGGCAGCGCCATTTGTCGTGAGCTTGCCAGCCAGGGCCTGCACGTATTAGTGCATGCACATCAACACAGCGACAAAGCCCAGGCTCTGGTCAAAGAAATCATCGCCGCAGGCGGTAGCGCCGAAGTCATCTGTTTTGATATCACCCACCGTCAGCAATGCCAACAACTGCTTGAGCAGTTGCAAGTCGTGCAGGTGTTGGTGCACAACGCCGGCATCAACGACGACACATTATTTGCCGCCATGACCCCCAAGCAATGGGACAGTGTCATTGATGTTTCATTAAATGGTTTTTATAACCTCACACAACCCTTGCTCATGCCCATGCTGCGCAGCCGCTGGGGACGCATTATCGCGGTAAGTTCGGTGGCAGCCGTGATGGGCAACAAAGGTCAAGTCAATTACGCAGCCGCCAAGGCCGGCCTGCACGGCGCGTGCAAGGCACTGGCTCTGGAGGTGGCCAGCCGCAATGTGACCGTGAATGTGGTGGCTCCGGGCATTATCGAATCACCGATGATCGAGGGTGTATTTGATGCCCAGACCATCGCGCAAATGGTTCCTTGCAAGCGCGCCGGCACCCCCGCAGAAGTAGCCAGCCTAGTGGGCTATTTGGCCAGTCCGGCAGCCAGTTACCTCACCGGACAAATCATTTCAGTGAATGGTGGCATGGCTTAAAATCCTGCCCCATGGTGTTGAACAAATCACAGAAAACCATCGTGGTAATCGGAGGTGGACCAGGTGGAGCATGTGCCGCCACCTTTCTGGCCCGACAAGGCCACACCGTGCATCTGCTTGAAAAAGAACAGCACCCGCGTTTCCACATCGGTGAGTCCCTGTTGCCCGCCAACACCCCGATTCTGGACGAATTAGGAGTACTGCCTCAGGTACGCGCCAGCAGCATCGAAAAATGGGGCGCCGAGTTCAGCTCGGTCGAACATCAGACCAGTGTGCGCATCACGTTTTCAGAAGGTTGGAACGCCGATTGTCAACAGGCATTTCAAGTGCGGCGCTCGGTGTTTGATGAGATATTGTTTCGCAATGCGGGCAAAAATGGCGCCCACTGCCACGAGCGCACCGAGGTCACCGCAGTGGATTTTTCTGCCACACAGGTCTGTGTCAATGCCACCACCGCAACGGGCACCAGCAAAAGTTTTTATGCAGACTATGTCATCGATGCCAGTGGACGCGATACCTTCCTGTCCACGCGCCTGAAGCTGAAACAAAAAAACAAAAAACACAACAGTGTGGCCATCTATGCCCACTTCACCGGCGCCACCCGCCACAGTGGCAAACGTGAGGGTGATGTGAGCATTTTCTGGTTTGCACACGGCTGGTTTTGGTTTATTCCCTTGGCCGATGGCAGCACCAGCGTCGGTGCGGTGTGCTGGCCATACTATCTTG
>JBDKJU010000042.1:0-3439 GCA_039796435.1 Pseudomonadota bacterium
AAACCATATCATCGATGTAGAGCTTAGGCGCTTGCCGAAAACCGAATAGTGCGCTAAAATATTAAGTTGTCTTTTGCAAGCTTAGGTAAGATTCGCAAGCACGCTTTTTTGGCTTGTTAACATGTTTGGCACACTTTGTCTAGGCACCAAGCATGTTTGACACCCCATAAGTTCGATGAGATGGCGCGCCGGTTTTTGCTTCACTGGGTTTAATCATGCAAAATCGGCAAAAGTAGTTGATGCCGACAAGTTAGGCAGTGCTGCAAGTCAGCGTCGAGCATCGTGCAAGCGTGAACTGGATCAAACCGACTGTCAGTATGAGTTGACCCGCCGATAAGGAATATGCTTCTACACTTTGACAAGCGTCTGCCGTTACAGCAGCTGCGTATGCAGGCAAAAAACGCGCTTGATGATGGTAATGGCTCGTTGTTACAGCAACGGCTAGGGATCGAAGATCTGCCACGAGTGAAGGAATCTTGTCTTGCGCTTGATCTGGCATGCACAGTGCGCGTTGGCCTAAATGAGCAGGCTTGGCCGAGCGTGGAGGTGCAACTTGATGGGACAGCAGTGCTTGATTGCGTCAGATGCAATCAGACAATGAAGTTTCCTATACAGTCGCAACTTGTTTGGTGCTTGGCGGCAGATGATGCCGAGCAGAGTAAGTGGACTGAGCGCATTGCCACGGTTGATGTCTTGTGCATCAAGGAACGCGTCAGTGTGCAAGAGCTGGTTGAAGACGAAGTATTATTGTGTTTGCCAATGATACCTCGCTGTGAAGTGACACTCAGTTTGGATGTGATCCAAGGGTGTGCAAATAAAAGCCTGTCCGAGCTGATGGGTTTAGATTGATACTATTTATTTTTTGGAGTTTTAACATGGCAGTACAGCAAAATAAAAAATCCCCTTCCAAGCGTGGCATGCACCGCGCTCATGATTTTTTGACCGCAGCCAGCTTGAGCACAGAGCCTAAATCCGGCGAAACACATCGTCGGCATCATGTGTCAGCACAGGGTTTCTATCGGGGCAAGCAAGTGATTGCCCCCAAAACCGCAGAATAAACACATGCGCCTACAGCGTCAGAAGTTTGAAAACTTAAACTGCTAAATCTGTAGCGTGCCGCATTTAATCACCATTGCAGTTGACGCCATGGGCGGCGACCACGGAGTAGTGGTCACCGTGCCTGCTGCCGTCGATTTTTTGCAACGACACAGCAATGCAAAAGTGTTGTTGGTAGGGCAAGCCGAGGCAATAGCCGCGCAACTTCTGTCGATTCCCGCAGAAATAAAGTCTCGAATAGACACCGTGCCCGCTTCAGAAGTGGTCGGCATGGACGAGTCGCCCACCTCGGCGATGAAAAATAAAAAAGACTCCTCCATGCGCGTGGCGCTCAACTGCGTGAAAGACGGAAGAGCCGATGCATGCGTCAGCGCTGGGAACACCGGCGCTTTGATGGCCACTGCTCGCTTTGTACTCAAAATGTTGCCCGGCATCGACCGCCCAGCCATCGCCTCGTCCTTGCCGAATCGCCAAGGGGAAACCTTATGTCTCGATTTAGGCGCCAATGTGGACTGTACGCCACAGCACCTGCAGCAGTTTGCGCTCATGGGCACGGCGTTGGTGTCAGCCACCACCAATAAACCAGATCCGCGCGTCGGCATACTCAATATCGGCGAAGAGGAAATGAAGGGCAATGAATTGGTCAAGGAGGCCAGTGAACTCATTCGTGCCACAGGCCTTAATTTCATTGGCAACGTCGAGGGCAACGACATTTATTCAGGCAGCACCGATGTCTTGGTATGCGACGGCTTTGTGGGCAATGTCGCGCTCAAGACCAGTGAGGGTTTGGCAAAAATGTTGGCCGAGTTTCTCAAAGAAGGCTTTGGGCGCAACTGGTTAACCAAACTCGCTGGGCTAGTGGCCTATCCGATTTTGTCGGGGTTTAAAAAACGCATAGACCCCAGGCGCTACAACGGCGCCACCTTGATTGGCTTGAAAGGCGTCGTCCTCAAAAGCCATGGCTCGGCTGACGCCTTGTCATTTCGCACCGCCCTTGAAAAAGCGGCTTTGGAAGTCGAACATGGCATGCTGGCTAAAATTAGCGCCAACATTGCCAAGCTCACCCCCACTTCCTAACACCCCATGTTCAGCAAAATTATCGGCACTGGCACCGGCCTGCCAGAGCGCTCGTATAGTAATTCCGAGCTAGCAGCCCTGCACGGTATAGACACCACCGATGAGTGGATAGTCTCTCGCAGCGGCATCAAAAGCCGCTATCTGGCTGCGCCGGGGCAACTATCAAGCGACTTGGGCGCAGTGGCTGCCCAAAATGCTCTACAGGCCGCGGGTGTACACGCACAGGACATAGATTTGGTGTTGTGTGCCACCACTACCCCAGACATGGTATTTCCCTCCACGGCCTGCATCATACAAGACAAGCTGGGCATCAAAAAAGGCGCCGCTTATGACGTGCAGGCTGTGTGTACGGGCTTTGTTTACGCACTTGCCACGGCCGATGCCATGATTAAAAATGGCTTGGCAAAAACAGCCCTGGTGGTGGCCGCAGAAACATATTCGCGTATATTGAATTGGCAGGATCGGGGCACATGCGTGCTTTTTGGTGACGGAGCTGCCGCTGTGGTGTTGTCAACATCAACGACACCGGGCATTCTGGCCTGTGATTTGAACGCAGATGGCAGCCAAAGACATATGCTGTCGGTGCCGGGCTGGGTAAATACCGGCAAGGTAGAAGGATCCCCTTTGCTGCAAATGGATGGGCAGGCAGTGTTCAAGTTCGCCGTGGCCAAAATGGCAGAAACAGCCAAAACCAGCCTAAGCAAAGCCAAAGCCAGCGAATCGGATATAGATTATTTAATCCCTCATCAGGCCAATATTCGCATCATGGAGGCCACGGGTAAAAAGCTTGGACTGGCTCCTGACAAACTGATTGCCACCGTTGACCACCACGGCAACACCTCTGCCGCATCAATACCGCTGGCCTTAGATGAGAGCGTGCGCGCCGGAAAAATAAAGTCTGGTGACCACTTGATGTTGGTGGGTGTTGGCGGTGGTTTTACCTGGGGCTCGGTGTACTGTATTTTTTAAGGACTGAGGATGAAACTCGCTTTTGTATTTCCTGGTCAGGGCTCACAGTCAGTGGGCATGATGGCAGGTTTTGAAAACAATGCAGCCGTGCAGAAGGTGTTTGCCAGCGCCGAGCTAGCACTCGGTCAGAATCTCTGGGATCTGGTCGCACAGGGGCCAGACACCGAGCTCGCACGCACAGTGAACACCCAGCCCATTATGTTGACAGCCGATGTCGCCATCTACGAGGCCTATCGTGCTGCAGGTGGTAAACACCCGGAATGGGTGGCAGGGCACAGCTTGGGGGAATATGCGGCACTGGTGGCCGCTGGGGTGATGAGCTTTGCTGATGCAGTGC
>JBDKJU010000043.1:0-5604 GCA_039796435.1 Pseudomonadota bacterium
AGGCCGAAAAGTCCGAACTCGCCACTCGTATGTTGGGACTCTTACACGGTCAACTGAAATAAACGACGCATGAGGTTTGCTTCTTTGGGCAGTGGCAGTGCGGGCAATGCCCTCATCGTGCAAGCAGGCAAAACCACCCTCATGCTTGACTGCGGTTTCGGCATCAACGACACCGAAAAACGTCTGGCTTCGCTGGCCTTGGAACCCAAGGACATCACCGCCATTGTGGTCACCCATGAACACAGCGACCACATCGGCGGCGTGCCCCGTTTCGCCGCCAAATACGCCACGCCCGTGTACTTAAGTCATGGTACTTATTTCGCCGCCAATGAACGCGGTGGGCTATCCCACTTGGCTGTGCACTGTGTCGACAGCCACACGGCCTTCGCTATCGATGACATAGAGGTCAGCCCATACCCCGTGCCCCACGATGCCCGCGAACCCATGCAGTGCGTGTTTGGTAATGGCAAGGTGCGCCTGGGCGTGCTCACCGACGTGGGTGAAACCACTTCCCTTATTGAGCAAAAACTGTCAGGACTTGAGGCTCTGGTATTTGAGACCAATCATTGCCCACAAATGCTCGCCAAGGGCAATTACCCACAACACTTGAAGCAACGCATCTCAGGCCGCTATGGTCATCTGAGCAACCCTGTGTCGCGTGACATCGTGGCGCGCTTAGACACCAGCAAGCTACAGCACCTGGTAGCGGCTCATCTGAGCGCACAAAACAATACGCCTGAACTCGCCCAAGCAGCCCTTGCCGACGCCGTCAACACCAGCAGTGATTGGATTGCCGTGGCCACCCAGGCACAGGGTCTTAGCTGGCGCGCCATCACCTCACTTTAAGGACAAACATGCAAAAACGACAAGAACTCTACCGCGGCAAAGCCAAGACTGTCTGGACCACGGATGACCCCCAACTATTGGTCATGGAATATCGTAACGACACCAGCGCGTTTGACGGCGTCAAGCTGGCGCAGCTTGACCGCAAAGGTGAAGTCAACAACAAGATCAACGCCCACATCATGGGTCTGCTGGAAGCCGCCGGCGTTGCCTGTCATTTTGTTAAGCTGCTGGACGAACAACACAGCCTGGTCAAAAGCCTCACCATGATACCGGTGGAGTGCGTGGTGCGTAATGTGGCGGCCGGTGGAATGAGCAAACGTCTGGGCATTGCTGAAGGCACCAAGTTGAAACATGCGGTGTTCGAGTTTTTTTATAAATCCGATGCCCTGCACGACCCCATGATCAACGACAGCCACATCACTGCCTTTGATTGGGCCAGCGAGGCCGACATTGTGGCGATGAAGAAATTGAGTTTTCAAGTCAATGAAGTGTTACAACGTGCCTTCGCCCAGGCCGGTATCACCTTGGTCGACTACAAGCTTGAATTCGGCAAACTCGCTGACGGCACCTTGGTCTTAGGTGACGAGTTCACTCCCGACGGCTGCCGTCTGTGGGATGCCCAAACTGGTGAAAAAATGGACAAAGACCGCTTCCGCCGTGACCTAGGCGATGTGGTGCATTACTATCTGGAAGTCGGCAAACGTTTGGGAATGAAAAATCTCTAAGCTTGGCAGCCTAGAAGCGATTAACTCTGCTCCTTTTCTACGCTTTTTCTGCGCCTTTTCCGCACCTTTTCTACGTCTGCTAGACTGATTTCCGGTCAACTAAAAATCAACTCAAGGCTTATATTGGCTCCACTCAGGAGCCATCATGTTGCGTAAACAGATCTTAGCTTTGCTCTCCACGCTGTTGCTCGCCACCGCCCATGCCCAGCCAGTGTTCGACCAGTCCGATTCAACCCAAGCAAAAATATCACCTCCGGCACTCACGCTTTTGGGTCAGACAGTTGCGGCCTGTTTTGAAGACGTCCCCATAGAGGTGGTGTTGCTTGTGCAAGTCATTACAGGCGGCTACACCGCCTACCCTGCCGGTACTCGCTGCGAGAGCCTGGGGGCTTCACTGTTCGTGGGCATATTGACTGAGGCGGTCGGAGTCAACATCTACGCCGCCGAGAGCAGCCTGCAATCCACCTTGTGCAGCCTCACCAAGATACTGTGTCAAAGCGGCCCCTACAAGCCCCCCAAAAACGCGACCGTCGTTGAGTACCACCACGCCCGACTAAACCACTATTTCATGAGCGCCGATGCCGTTGAGCAGGCGTATCTTGATAACGGCGGGGCAGGTGGTGGCTGGGTGCGCACAGGAGAGACTTTCAGCGCACTCGCGGCTGGCACTGGTGTTGGCAACGACGTGTGTCGTTTTTATTCGGCTCCATTCAACACCCATTTCTACACTGCCGATCGCGCCGAATGTGCGGCAGTCAAGACCGAAAAAAATTATTGGGCTTATGAGGGCCTGGCCTTTCGCGTCGGCATGCCCATTTTGAATATCTGCCCCAGCAATGGCAAAGAGGTCTTTCGTCTGCACAACAATCGCTTTGCGCAAAAAGACGGCAACCACCGCTACACCACGCGCGCCAGCACCGCCACCTTGATGGTGCTGCTGGGCTGGAAACTCGAAGGCACGGTGTTCTGCACGGTGCAATAAAATCAACGCCTACTTTAAGAGTTTCAAAACCAAAGGATGATGATATGTTGGCCGTACAGTGTGTGGATTGGGGACTCCCCGAAAACTTACAAATCAATGAAGTCCCCACGCCCGAACCCAAGGCCAAAGAAGTGCGTATCACCGTGCACTCGGCGGGGGTCAATTTTCCCGATGTGCTGATCATCCAAAAAAAATATCAGTTTGTGCCCGAGCTGCCCTTCTCCCCGGGTGGTGAAGTGGCGGGCATCATCAGCGCCGTGGGCAGTGAAGTCACCCACCTAAAAGTAGGACAAAAAGTCATTGGCAGCGCCACATGGGGCGGATATGCACAAGAAGTTTGTGTCGATGCGCAACGCATCATCCCCATGCCCGAGGCCATGAGCTTCGAGGTCGCGTCCGCCTATGTGCTGGCTTATGGCACCAGTTTGCACGCCTTAAAAGACCGCGCCAAACTCCAGGCAGGCGAAACGCTCTTGGTTTTGGGCGCAGCAGGTGGTGTGGGCATAGCTGCGGTGGCCATTGCCAAGGCCATGGGTGCCACGGTTATTGCCGCCGCCTCAAGCGCCGACAAACTCGCCTTGTGCCAAGAACAAGGTGCCGACCACCTCATCAATGTCAGCACCGAAGATTTGCGTGCCCGCCTGAAAGACCTCACCGCCGGCAAAGGCCCCAACGTCATTTATGACCCTGTGGGCGGTGCCCTCACCGAAACGGCCTTCCGCTCTATTGCCTGGGAAGGTCGTCACTTGGTGGTGGGTTTTGCTGCCGGTGATATTCCGAAGCTGCCCATCAACTTATGTTTGCTCAAATCAGCAGACTTGGTCGGGGTGTTCTGGGGGGCCTTCTTGCAACGTGACCCTGCCAGTACCAAAAAACATTTGCAGGATTTATTTGCGCTGTATCTCAGTGGCAAAGTCAAGCCCCCAGTCACACATGCCTACCCGCTGACGCAAGCCAAACAGGCACTGCGTGATGTCTTAGACCGCAAAGTAAAAGGCAAAGTGGTGGTCTTGCCACAGCAACTGAAATAGCCGAAAAAAATAAATCTACGTGGCCTTGACTCTGTACTGCGCGTCTGAAGTGTCACCGCGGCAGTTGTGTTTCTTATCAGGCCTTCAACAGCCACGCTCAGAAATGAAAAAAGACTTGCACACGGTTTGTCTGCAAGTCTTTAATTCGTACTAAAAAATCAATGGTCGGGACGGCGGGATTCGAACTCGCGACCCCTTGCACCCCATGCAAGTGCGCTACCAGGCTGCGCTACGCCCCGACTGTGTTTTTACGTGTATTTTTAAAGCTAAGCGAGCATTATAACTTATTTAATGGCACGCAACACCGCAATCACTTCATCCAGCGTGTCTTGCATGACTGGCAATGTCTGCGGGGGGGGCACCACCGCCGGTTCTGGGTTAAGCCCCAACTCTGGTGCACGACGCAGGTCTTCAAGCCGTCCGCGGGCTCCTTGAATGGTAAAGCCCTGTCCATACAAAAGTTCGCGTATTTGCCTGATCAAGAGCACTTCATGGTGTTGATAATAACGCCGGTTACCACTGCGTTTCATTGGCTTTAGCTGCGTGAACTCTTGCTCCCAGTAACGCAGTACGTGTTGCTTTACCTGACACAAGTCGCTGACTTCACCGATGGTGAAGTAGCGCTTGGCGGGTATGGGCGGTAAATCAACGCTTACATTAATGGCTTCGGCTTGCATGGCCTTCGTCGACTTGCTGCTTTAGTTTTTGACTGGCATGAAAGCTGACTACACGACGGGCGCTGATGGGAATCGCCTCACCGGTTTTGGGGTTACGGCCCGGACGCTCATCTTTCTGACGCAACTCAAATTGTCCAAAGCCCGCCAGCTTGACCTCATGACCAGCCTCCAGTGCCAAACGGATTTCTTCAAAAAAATAATCCACCATGTCTTTGGCTTCACGCTTGTTCAGCCCCAGTTGCTCAAAGAGCATCACGGCGAGTTCGGCTTTGGTTAAGGTCATGGTGGAGATAGGCGAAAAAAATCAGCGGCGTTTGGCGTTTAAGGTCGATTCCGCAGCAGCCAGCAAGACCTGCATCTCTTGCTCACTATCAGCGTCTGTCAAAGTACGTTCAAAATCTTGCATAACTATGCGAAATGCAAGACTTTTTTGCGAAGACGATATATTACCACCCTTGAACACATCAAACAAATTGATCTCGCGCGTCAGCGGACCCGCGGCTTTCCACAGTACCGATTTGACTTGTTCATGGGTGACGCTGTTGTCAACGATCAAGGCCAAATCACGCGCCACGGCAGGGTATTTTGCCACTTCTTGGTAGCGCCCCAATGGCACCTGATTGATGGCATGTACATCGATTTCAAAGACTATTGGTGCCAGTGGCAACTCGTATTTTTGCACCCATCGGGGGTGCAATTCGCCCAAGTAAGCGATGGGCATACCCCCTAAAGTGATGCGGGCACAACGCCCTGGGTGAAAGGCCGGGTAGTCACTCACCTCAAAAACTATGTCCAGCCCTTTTAACATGGCCTCGACATCCGCCTTGACATCATAAAAATCCACCACACGTGCGGCTTGTCCCCACTGCTCTGGCGCCACGCTGCCATAGGCGAGCCCAGCCAAATGCAGATGTTGCTCTATGCCCGCCACGCTCATGGGCCCATCAGCCACTTTATCAGAGCGCGTAAAACTCTTGCCCAGTTCAAACAAACGCACACGCTCGGCTTTATGAGAAAGATTGTGTTTGAGCTTGTCCACCAAGCTGCCTATCATCATGCTGCGCATCACGGCCATATTGCTGCTCATGGGGTTCAATAGCTTGATGGGCTGTGCATTGCGAGTGAAGTCTGCTTCCCAGGCGGCATCAACGAAGCTGAAGTTGATCACTTCCTGATAGCCACGTGCATTCACCAGACGACGCAACTCATGATTACTGCGCCAAGTTTCACGGCTGGGCAAAAAGTTGGCCACGGCCTGTGGTGGCTTGGCAGGGATACGCTCAAAGCCATAGATACGGGCAACTTCTTCGATTAAATCTTCTTCAATCTCAAGGTCAAAACGA
>JBDKJU010000044.1:0-5785 GCA_039796435.1 Pseudomonadota bacterium
GCTCATCGCGCCATCGCCAATAATGGCCACTACCTGACGGTCTATGCCCTGTAGACGTGCGGCCTCGGCCATGGCATGGGCGGCGCTGATGGAGGTGGAGGAGTGCGCCACGCCGAAGTGGTCATATTCACTTTCAAGACGGGTGGGGAAACCTGCCAAGCCTTCCCACATGCGCAGCTTGGGCATTTTGTCTTTGCGACCAGTCAGTATCTTGTGCGCATAACACTGGTGGCCCACATCCCAGACGAGTCGATCATGCGGGGTGTTGTACACATAGTGCAGGGCGACCGTGAGCTCGACGGCACCTAGATTGGAGGCTAGGTGTCCGCCCGTGCCTGCCACCGAGTGCAAGATGAAGCTGCGCAGTTCATCGCAAAGTCCAGGCAGTTCGGCGCTGGGTAATTTGCGTAAGTCAGTGGGCAGGTGGATGCGGGACAGTGTGCTCATCTTAGGACTTGCGTTGGAGTAAGTAGGCCTGCACGATGGTCAGTGCCTGGGTGTGGTCACCGCGTACCAGCCTGCTGGCTTCGGCGTTGAGCTGCTGTATTTTGTGTGCAGCACCCTCCAGCCCCAAGAGGCTGACATAGGTGGTTTTGTTTTGTGTCGCATCTTTGCCCGCGGTTTTGCCGAGCGTGCCGCTGTCGCTGGTCACATCCAGCACATCGTCTTGCACCTGAAACGCCAGCCCCAGACATTGCGCGAAACTGCTGAGTTCGGGGCGCTCGACACCGGCGCAGATGCACCCCATTTTGACAGCGGCCGAGATGAGGGCACCAGTTTTGCAGGCATGCAGATTTTGCAAGACCTGCTCATCGAAATGTTCACCAGTAAGTGATAAATCAAGGGCCTGACCACCTGCCATGCCACGGTGACCAGAGGCACATGCCAAGGTGCGTATCAGCTCAAGCACTTGTTGGGGTTGAGCAGGCGCATTGGCCAGCACCTCAAAGGCCAGAGTTTGCAAGGCATCTCCAGCCAACATGGCCGTGGCTTCACCGTAGGCCTTGTGGGTGCTGGGCTTGCCTCGGCGCATGTCGTCATCGTCCATGCAAGGCAGGTCGTCATGCACCAAAGAGTAGGCATGAATGAGCTCGACCGCCACCGCTGCAGCATCAGCCAACTCGTTATTGGTATCGGGGTTAAGAGCGCTGCTGGCGTAGACCAGCAAGGCTCGTGCACGTTTGCCCCCACCCAGCACGGCGTAGCGCATGGCTGCCAGCAGATTAGCCCGCACCGCATGCTGTTCACAGTGGTTGAATGTTTGCAGCAGCGCTTGCTCTATACGAGCCTGTTGCGCACTTATCCAAGCATTCATGCCGAGGGGGTATTGGGGTCGATGATTTTGAGTGCCTGCTCGGCTTTGTCTAGCTCGGCCTGGGTGAGTGTCACCAATTCATTGCCACGCTTGAAGGCGGCCAAGGATTCGGCCAGGCTCAATTCTCCGGCGGACATTTTGGCGACCAAGGCCTCCAGTTCGTCCAGATTTTCCTCAAAACTTTTACTCATGTCGGCATTTTAGCGGGGTATAATTTCGCTATTGCATGGCTGCTTAATAAGTAATACTGTGGCCTACTTAGCAAGTGGTACGGAGTCACTCCGCCTTGGGGTGGCAATGTTTGTTGGGTTGGCACAAGAGGATAGCCGAGATAGCCATGACACATTTAGCGACGCTGAGAGAACTCACGCTGGCGCAGTCTCCTTTAGGGGTGCACGCTTATCATGAAGAAGCAGTTTTTCGCACAGAAATGCTGCGCCTGTTCCACACGCAGTATGTCGGACACGAACTGCAGGTGCCCGAACGGGGCGATTACAGTTCCTTGGCCCATGAGGCACATGGGCGCGTGCTTATCAACACCGAGACCGGCATCAAGTTGCTGTCCAATATTTGTCGTCACCGCCAGGCGGTGATGCTTAAAGGCAGTGGCAATCTAAACGCCAGCAATGGCAAGATTATTTGTCCTTTGCATCGTTGGACCTATGAGCCCGATGGGCGCTTGTTGGGGGCACCTCATTTTGCACAAAATCCCTGCAAGGAGTTAGCACACACCGCCCTAGATTCCTGGCAGGGTCTGTTGTTTGAGAAGACTCATCATCTGAGCGAGCTTGCGCTAGTGCAAGACAAATTCGATTTCAGTGGCTATGCCTTTAGCCATCGTGTGGTACATGAGTGTGCGTATAACTGGAAGACATTCATAGAGGTGTATCTGGAAGATTATCATGTGGAGCCTTTTCATCCTGGCTTAGGACAATTTGTCAATTGCGACAATTTAGACTGGCAGTATGGGGAGCGCTTTAGCCTGCAGACCGTGGGGGTGAAATCAGCCTTGAATCGCTTTGGCACGCCGGTCTACCAGCACTGGCAGGAGACCTTGAAACACTACCGCTTGGCGAATGGCTTGCCTGCAGTGCCCGAATTCGGGGCGCTCTGGCTCACGCTCTATCCAAATTTGATGGTGGAAAAATACCCTCAGGTGCTGGTGGTGTCGCAGTTGATTCCACGCAGTCCTCAGCACACCAGCAATATTGTTGAGTTCTATTTTCCCGAAGACATTGTGCACTTTGAGCCTGGGTTTGTGCAGGCAGAGCAGGCCGCATACATGGAAACTTGTGAGGAAGATGATGAAATCGCTTTGCGCATGGATGCTGGCCGCAAGGCCTTGATGCTGCGCGGTGAGGACGACCACGGTCCTTATCAAAGCCCCATGGAAGATGGCATGTTGCATTTTCATGAGTGGTACGAACGGGAAATGAAAGGTGAGGCCTCCTCAATATGAATCCTTTAATCAGTGCCACAGAGTTATCGACTCGTCTGCCTCAAGCGGATCAGCTGAATGAGTTGAATGAGTTGAATCAGCTGGCTTTGTTTGATTGTCGGCATGACCTGATGAACCCCGCTTTGGGGCAGGGCTGCCTATGCACAAGGACACATTCCCGGTGCACAGTTTGTGTCTTTGGATGATGATCTCTCGGCAGCAAAGAGCGGCAGCAATGGGCGCCACCCCTTACCCTCTGTGGCCACTATGTCGGAGTTGTTTTCACGCCTCGGCATAGACAAACACACCGAGGTGGTGTGTTACGACCAAGGCTCGGGCATGTTCGTCGGGCGCATGTGGTGGATGTTGCGTTATCTGGGGCACGGCAAAGTGCGTGTGCTCGATGGCGGTTTTGCCGCCTGGCAGGGCTTGCATTTGCCATGCCACACCACCTCTCATCCACGCCCTGCTGCGCACTTTGACGCCCAGCCACAGGCGTCGATGCTGTGTGGGGTGGATGAGGTATTGTCGCATTTGGGCACTGGCAGTCAGCTCATAGTTGATGCCCGTGCGCCAGCACGCTATCGTGGCGATGAGGAGCCCATAGACCCACGGGCGGGGCACATACCGGGTGCGGTGAACCGGCCATTTGCCAGCAACTTCACGCCCGAGGGCTTGTTTAAGCCACCCGAACAATTACACAGGGAGTGGATGGCGTTGCTTATGCAACGGCCCCTAGAGCAAGTGGTGAATCAATGCGGTTCCGGGGTGTCGGCATGTGCCAATATGCTGGCCCTGGAGATTGCCGGATTACCTGGCAGCAAACTGTATGCAGGCTCGTGGAGTGAGTGGAGTCAGGACTTGGGCAGACCTATTGCTGTGGGGGTTTAACGCAGTGCGTAGTGTTGAATAGCGATAGCCACGAGCACCCACAGGCTGGCGACAATGAGCAGGCTTGGCAAACCCCACAGAGTGATGATGAGGGCACCAGTGGCGCTGCCCAGACCTTGTCCTAAATAAAGCGCCGAGGTATTGAGAGCCAAGGATACTGGGGCCAGCAACGGCGAGGCGGTGAGCAGCTGCGCCTGCTGCATGCCATTGATGGCAAAGCAGGCAAACCCCCAGCACACTATAGCGATGATCAAGGTGAGGCTATGCGCCCAAATAGCCCAACTGCCCAGACCTATGAACAGGATGATGAGCATGCGCTTGGCCACTGCCTGCGCACTTAGTTGGTTTAGCCAGCGGGTGGCGACGATATTGCCCAGCAGTCCAAAAAAACCAAATGCCGCCAACACCATGCTGATGCGGCTTTGTGGCATTTGAAATTGCACTTTTAGCAAAGGTGCAATGTAGGTGAAGGCAGTGAATTGCCCCCAAGACTGCACCACCGTAATGGTGAGCAGGGTCATGATGTGGCGCTGTGCCAATACCTTGGACCACAGACCTTCCGGCAGCGCTTGGGCTATCATGCCACGAGGCAGCGCACGCCACTGCCAGATAAATGCCAAAAGGTTGAGGAGCGCCACAAATACAAATGCCGCGCGCCAACCCCACACGCCCGCCAAATAGGCGCCTAGTGGCACGCCAAGGACGTTGGCCAAAGACCAGCCGATAAAGGCGGTCGATACCGCCTTGCTTTTGCCCGCCGGCGTGTCGGCCAACGCCCCAGCAGTGCCGGCCGCTTGTGGGGTGTGCACTGCCGCAGACAGTGAGCCCAGCACACGCATGGCAAGCAGTAAACCAAGCCCACCCGCCAAGGCCGCCAACCCTTGTGACAGCGCAAATAGAAGTAAGGCGGTCATCAGCAAATGATGGCGTTGAAACCTCACCAAGGCTTGCGCCAGTAAGGGGGCAGTGAGGGCGGTGGTGAGTGCGCCTGCGGTGACCAGTTGCCCGGTGGCGGCGGGGCTTAGCTGCAGGTCATCTGACAGCACGCTTAAGATGCCCACCACGATGATGGTGCCGGTGCCAATAGCGAAGTTGCCCGCCGTCAGAGAATAGAGAGCACTTTTGTTGATGCGCATATTTGGCCGATCCTGGCGTTACAGCAAGGCAAAGGTGGCGGTGCATTGGCACACCAACTTGGCATCATTTGCACCGCATAAATCAATTTGACCAAAGGCCATGGTTTTACCAGCGCGCAGCACTTTGGCAGTGATGAGCAAGTCTTGACCAGAGAGTGGTTTGAGAAAGGTGCTGTTTTGACTGACCGTGGTGCAGGGGCGGAATTCGCCAAAGTGCTGCATCAGTGCAAGAGCCATGGCCGTGTCGGCGGCGGCCATCATGGCCTGACCGCAGAGCACCCCGCCAGCGCGGGCCACTGCCGCGGTGACAGGCAGGGAGAGGGTGACGGACTGCTCTGTTTGGCTGACGGGGGTGAGCCCCAAAGACAGCACCCAAGGGGCAAAATAGGTGTGTAAAGCCTGTGTGAGATCCGCTTGCGTCACCCCCATGATCAGGCCAGAATCTTTTCTTCTTCCAGCTTGTTTTTGGGCTTGGTTTCGGCTTTGACCATGTCTTCACGCGACACGCCCAGCCACATCACCAAGGCGGCCATGACCAAGGCTGATGAATAAACACCAAAGCAGATGCCGATGGCCAAGGCCAAGGCAAAATAATGCAGAGTTTCACCGCCAAAAAACAGCATGGACAACACCATGATGAGCGTGCAACCGTGAGTGATGATGGTGCGGGACATGGTGGAAGTGATGGCATTGTCGATGACGCTGCGCACATCGGCCTTGCGCATTTTGCGGAAGTTTTCGCGGATACGGTCGGCAATCACCACGGACTCGTTGACCGAGTACCCCAGCACTGCCAGCACCGCTGCCAGCACGGGTAAGTTGAACTCCCATTGGAAGAAGGCAAAAATACCCAAGATAATCACCACGTCGTGCAGGTTGGCAAACATGGCTGAGACCGCGAAGCGCCACTCAAAGCGGATGGCCAAGTAAATAATAATGCCAGCGGTGACCAGAAGTAAGGCCAGGGCACCATCTTGGAAGAGTTCTTTGCCCACTTGTGGGCCG
>JBDKJU010000045.1:0-3277 GCA_039796435.1 Pseudomonadota bacterium
CACAGCTGAGGGCGGCTCGATGCAAGGGGCTGGCCAGACTTTCATCGCAGAGTAAAAAGCTGGTGCCGATTTGCACCGCGCTGGCCCCTAGATGAATAGCCGCTGTGACACCTTGGTGATCGGCAATGCCCCCTGCAGCAATGACAGGCAATTTGACGGCCTTGACGATTTGCGGCAAGAGGGCAAAGGTGCCCATTTGTTTGCTCAGATCATGACTGAGGAAATGACCCCGATGCCCACCGGCTTCAAGGCCTTGGGCAATGATGGCGTCCACTCCGTGCGCTTCAAGATAAATGGCCTCTTCTACAGTGGTGGCCGAACTGACAATCACACTGCCCCAACTCTTCACCACCTGCATGAGCGCGGCAGAGGGCAGACCAAAATGAAAGCTCACTACTTTGGGCGCATAGGGTGCCGCGATTTTTGCAGTGCTTGCATCAAAGGGGGCACGTGAGGCGCCGGCAGTGGTTGTGGGCGCAAGACCCGCGTGGGCATAGTGTGGCTTAAGCGTCGCCAGCCAGGTTTGTTGTGCAATGTCGTCGGGCTGGGGAGGGGTATGGGTAAAAAAATTGAGATTGAAGTGATTGCCAATGTGGGGCTGCAATTCCTTTAATTGTGCTTGCAGTTGTTCTGCCGACAAGGTGGCGCAGGGTAGGGCACCCAGACCGCCACTTTGTGACACCGCTATGGTCAGGCGTGCGTCTTGATGACCGGCCATGGGGGCTTGCCAGATGGGGGTGGACAGACCTAATTTGCTCAAAAATGAATTCATCTCTTTACTATACCAAGTTCACTAAAATGGGTGGACAACAAGGAGAGCATGTGCGAAATCTTTTTCTCGTGAGCAGTTTGACGGTGCTGGCCGCATGCCAGACGATGGGCCCAAGCAATGTTGCCTCGCCGCTGTCGGTGCAGATTACCCGCACCACCTATGGCATTCCCCACATTGTGGCCAAAGATCAGGAGGGCTTGGCGTATGGTGCCGCCTACGCGCATGCGCAAGACAATATTTGCCAGACCGCCAATCACTTGGTGACTGTGCGTGGCGAGCGTTCTGCCACATTTGGCGCCAAGGCCATGGGGGCGTTCGGCTTAGGCGCTGAAACCAATGAGGTAATAGACGCGTACATACACACACAGTTAGATGATGCGAAGATTGCCGCAGGCTGGGCGGTGGTTTCTGCTGAGCTGCAGGGCATGGCGCGTGGTTATGTGCGTGGCTATAACCGTTATTTGCAAGACTATGCGGGCAAAATGCCAGTGGCTTGTAATAATATGGCTTGGGTTACGCCCATGAGTTTGCGCGACTACTATCGGCTGTCGGAGTTGTCCGTGGTGCTGGTGGGCAGCGCGGCGCTGGGTGGGGCAATTATTGCCGCTAAGCCACCGGCGGCAAAGGCGGCCGCGCTTGCCGCTGACATTATCGATTATGCCGACGCCGGCAATTATCTGCGTGAGCTGGGTTTGCTTGACAGTCCGTATGGTTCCAATGCCTGGGCCTTTGGAAGCCAAAGCACTGAAAACCAGCGCGGCATGTTGCTGGGCAACCCACATTTTCCTTGGCAGGGCACAGCTCGCTTTTATCAGCTGCATCTCACCATTCCAGGGCAAATGGATGTCATGGGGGCCAGCATCGGGCATGTGGGTGTGGTGCAGATTGGCTTTAACAAAGACGTGGCGTGGAGTCATACTGTGTCTACCGGTAAACGCTTCACCTTGTTTGAGCTCAGTCTTGATCCCCAAGATCCGACTGTGTATTTGGTCGATGGCATACGCGAGAAGATGAACAGCAAGACGGTGCGCTTTGCGGTGAAGGCAGCAGATGGCACGCTGGGCACGCACAGCCACACGGCCTATTTCACCCGTTTTGGCCCGGTGCTCAGCATCGCTCGTGCAGGCTTGCTGTGGACGGACAAAGTGGCTTATGCCTTAAAAGATGCGAATGCAGGCAATGCCGGTTCTACCCAGTCACATTTGAATTTTGCCCGCGCCGCCAGCGTCAATGACATGTTGGCCAGTCTTAAAAATCATCCCATGACCTTCGTCAACACCATTGCTGCAGACCGCCACGGCAATGCGTTGTATGCAGACGTGAGCACGGTGCCAGACGTAGATGCCGCACATTTGCAGCGTTGTGCGCCCAGCCGTGCAGCAGCAGCGCTTTTGCCTGCCACCGGCATGGTGGTGTTGAATGGCAGCCGCCAAGATTGTGATTGGCGCCAAGACCGAGAGTCTGCCCGAGCGGGCACGATTGCCTTTAATCGTTTGCCGAGTGTGGTGCGTCGTGATTGGCTGCACAACAGCAACGACAGCTTTTACTATACCCATCCAGCTCAGACTTGGCCAGCCATCTCACCCTTGGTTGGCGATGCGGTGCTGCGTGGCCCACGCACACGCTCAGAACTCATTGAGATTCCCGAGTTGCTGGCACGTGGCAAGGTCTCATTAAAGGCCATGCAAGAGCAGCTGTTTGAAAACCGCAATTTGATCGCCATGAACGTGCTGCCCGATCTGATGGCCGCCTGTGTCAGCGCCAGCGTCAGCAGCGAAGACATCAAAGCAGCTTGCACGGCACTGCGTGGCTTTAACTATCGCAATGATGTGGGCGCCACCGGAGCCGTGCTGTTTCGTGAGTTTTGGCGCACTGCGCAAAGTATCCCCAAGGTGTACCGGCTGCCTTATGAGCAGAGCAATCCTGTCTATACGCCCAGCGGTTTGAACTTTGCCGAGCCTGCGGTTGCCAGCAAAATATGGGAGGCCTTAACGAAGGCGGCGAAAAAACTTCAGGAACACGGTTATGCACTGAATGTGACCTTGGGAGATGTGCAACGTCCGATTTTTAGTGAAGAGCCGATCGCCCTGCATGGTGGCGACAACATTGAGGGTGTGCTCAATAACTTGGGTGACCGAGCTATGCCTGGGCTGAGTAAACGCGGCATACGCATTGACTACGGCACCAGTTATGTGCAGACTGTTGGGTTTAATGCCCAAGGTCCGGTGGCGGAAGCGCTGTTGACTTATGGTCAAAGCACTGACCCTGCTTCACCGCACCGCACTGACCAACTGAAGCTTTTTTCACAAAAAAAATGGCATGCGCTGCCGTTTACCGTGGATGAAATAAAAGCCCAAACCGTGGGTCCCATCTTAACTTTAACGGAGTAAACCATGTTGAAAAAAATAGCTCTCTTGTTGGTCATGATCAGTGCGCAGGCTTGGGCGCAGTACCCAAATAAGCCCATCAAAATTGTCGTGCCTTTTGCCGCTGGTGGCACCACTG
>JBDKJU010000046.1:0-2800 GCA_039796435.1 Pseudomonadota bacterium
TGCAGGAGTCGGTAGAGACCTATGCCAAGCACACGGCCTTGCGCTCAACTGTGGTGTATGGGGGCACGGACATCAAGGAGCAAATTCCTATTGTCAGGGCAGGCATAGAAATATTGATCGCCACTCCGGGGCGCTTGCTTGACCATGTGGAACAGAAAACCGTGTTTCTCAATCAAGTTCAAATTCTCGTGCTGGATGAGGCAGACCGCATGCTGGATATGGGGTTCATTCCGGACGTGAAGCGCATATTGAGTTTGTTGCCCAAGGAGCGCCAAAGTTTATTGTTCTCTGCCACCTTTTCAAATGACATTAAAAAGCTGGCCGACGAAATGCTGCGTGAACCGCAGCTTATCGAGGTGGCCAAGCGCAATGCCACCGCTGAGACGGTCGAGCAGTCACTCTTTATCGTGCCCGGGCAGGACAAGCGCAAGCTTCTCGGACACTTGGTGCGCTCGCGACAAATAGCTCAGGCTATTGTGTTTTGTCGCACCAAGCAGGACACCTCGCGTCTGGCTTCGGCTCTGGCGCGTGATGGTTTTGCCACTGCCGCCATACATGGCGACAAAACCCAAGAGGCGCGGATTGAAGCGCTTGAAGGTTTTAAAAACGGTGAAGTGCAATTGCTGATTGCCACCGATGTGGCTGCGCGTGGCATAGACATTGCCGAGTTGCCCTGCGTGATCAATTATGAAATTCCCTACGTGCCAGAAGATTATGTGCACCGCATCGGGCGTACCGGGCGGGCGGGCGCTTCGGGGGTGGCCATCTCACTGGTGGCCCCAGAG
Source organism: Pseudomonadota bacterium (assembly GCA_039796435.1). GTDB lineage: Bacteria > Pseudomonadota > Gammaproteobacteria > Burkholderiales > Casimicrobiaceae > JBDKJU01. The sequence continues at coordinate 786 of JBDKJU010000046.1, forward strand.
GAGGAAAAGCTTTTGGTGGAGATTGAAAAGCTACTCAAAAAATCCATCAAACGTGAGACCTTGCCTGATATGCAGCGTGAAGAGCGTCGGCCAAAGGCAGAGCAGAGCGAACGCAGACACAAAGATGAGAGCAGCTATGACCGCAACCCTGAGCAGGCAGAGCGCATTCCCGGCCGCAAGAAAACCCGCGAAGTGGCGGCCTTGCTGAAAATGAAATCTCAATGACTCGGAGCAGGTAAGAAATAATGCAAGAAATGAATTTTGTTGCCCACGGCGCTGGCGGCGGGCCAGAAGTATTGACTTTGCAGCGCTGTGCGGTGCCCAGCCCCGGCGCTGGGCAGGTGTTGATCAAGGTGGCGGTAGCGGGGGTGAACCGCCCTGATTGTTTGCAGCGGGCTGGCCTTTACCATCCTCCTTTGGATGCCTCTCCCATATTGGGCTTGGAGTGTGCGGGTGAAGTGGTGGCCATCGGCGAGGGCGTGGTGTGGCCAAGCATGGGCACGGCAGTGTGCGCCTTGACTCATGGAGGGGCCTATGCTGAATATGTCTTGGCCGAGGCCGATCAGTGTTTGCCAGTGCCACAAGGGTACAGTCTGTGCGAAGCCGCCGCCATGCCTGAAAATTATTTCACTACCTACCACAATGTGATTGAACGAGGCTTATTACAAAAAGGTGAGCGCTTTCTCGTGCATGGGGGTTCTTCAGGTATAGGCTTGTCCGCCATCAGCTTGGCCAAGGCCTGGGGCGCAGAGCAAATTATCACCACGGTGGGCAGCGCAGAAAAAGCAGCAGCCTGCCTGGCTGCCGGGGCTACCCACACCATCAATTACAAAACTGAGGACTGGGCAGCCGAAGTAAAAAAACTCACCGAGAAAAAAGGGGTCAACCTAGTGCTTGATATGGTGGGAGGGCCCTACATAGAACAAAATCTCGCCAGCCTGTCTGATGAAGGACGTTTGGTGCAGATTGCTTTTTTACAGGGCCCCAAAGCCAGCGTGAATTTTGCAGCCTTGATGATGCGTCGTTTGACTTTTACCGGCTCCACTTTACGCCCACGCAGTAAGGCGGTGAAGGCGGGTCTGGCCAGCGCCTTGCGGGCAAAAGTGTGGCCCTTGTGTGACGGCGGGCAGATTCGCCCGGTGATTCATCAGGTCTTCCCACTCAAGCAAGCGGCTGAGGCACATGCCTTGATGGAGAGTAGCACCCACATTGGCAAAATCATGTTGCAGGTGTCCGATTGATGTCCGGCTGATAGGGGCTTATTCAGGGCTTGTTTGATTTGCCTTGATTGCTGTGCTGCTGCTTGATGGGGCTAGTTGTGGCAGTTCTTCAGCCTTTTTTAATTCCACCGCCTTGGCCTGCAAGGGCGTTAACAGCCGACGCCACTGACGTTTCAGTGTCTCCCCCAGCACTGGCATTTGATCGTGCGCTTCTAAAGGGTCAGAGACAAGCTCAAAGGCGTGTTCATTGAGTGTGAGCGCATGACGCCAATATTTCCAAATATTTCCCGGTGTCTGCCAGTCAAGCAAACCATGCTCGTGTTGCTGTTCAAAAAATAAAAACTGTTGATCTTTTGCCAGTTTTTTTTGTAGGGCTGTTCCTTGCCATGTGGCGGGAGACGGCAAACCCAGCTCCTGCATGATGGTGGGGGCAACGTCGACTTGCGAGTTTGGCCCATTTCGAAATGCCGAGACGGGCGTGCCTGCAAAACCAATACGCTGAAACAACAAGGGGATGTGCAGCATAGGCTCAAAGACGCCTTCGACATGTCCATAGCGTTGGTGTTCGCCCAGCGATTCTCCGTGGTCTGCAGTGATGACCACCAAGGCTTTTTCCAGATAGCCTTTATTTTTAAGAATCTGCAAAATAGACTCTATCATGGCATCGGCCTGTCGCACTCCGTTGTCGTAATAATTGATGCGGGCAGCCACCGGCCCCAATGGTTCTTTACGAAACATTTTGCTTAAGTCACGATAATAATTTTCCACCGGCAGATGCGCTGCAAACTCAGGGTG
>JBDKJU010000047.1:0-9133 GCA_039796435.1 Pseudomonadota bacterium
ATCGTGTGCAACATCGGTCACTTCGACAATGAAATCGAAGTGGCCGCATTGGAGCAATATGAATGGGAAGAAATCAAACCACAGGTTGACCACGTCATTTTCCCTGACGGCAAGCGCATCATCATGCTGGCCAAGGGTCGCTTGGTGAATCTGGGCTGTGGTACCGGCCACCCATCTTATGTGATGAGTTCTTCATTTGCCAATCAAACCATTGCCCAGATTGAGCTCTTTACCAACACCCAAAAATACCCTCTTGGGGTGTATGTCTTGCCCAAACATTTGGATGAGAAAGTGGCGCGCCTGCAGTTGAAAAAATTGAATGCGCAGTTGACCGAACTCACGCCCGAGCAAGCCAGTTACATTGGCGTGTCCGTGACCGGCCCTTACAAGGGCGATGCCTATCGTTACTGAACACGGGCGCATCATGAGTCAAATCAGCATAGAATTTTTCCCACCCAATACCCCCGTGGGCGAGGAGAAATTAAACACCACTACCGACAAGCTCCTGCCCTTAAAACCGGAGTTTTTTTCAGTCACTTACGGAGCGGGGGGGGTGACGCAAGAAAAAACGGCCGCCATCGTGCACCACATTGCCGGTTTGGGGCATGAGGCGGCCCCGCATATTTCCTGCATTGGCAGCAAGGCCGAGGTATTGCGCGCTTTGCTGGATGGCTATGTTGAGCGCGGGGTGAAACGACTGGTGTGCCTGCGCGGTGACCTGCCTTCGGGCATGGTCGATCCCGGGGTGTTTCGCTACGCCAGTGACTTGGTGGCCTACATCAAAAAGCACTACGGCGCGCAGTTTCACATTGAGGTTGCTGCTTACCCTGAGTACCACCCGCAATCGAAGTCGCCACAGGCGGATCTGGACAATTTTGTACACAAGGTGGATGCTGGCGCCGACGGGGCGATTACTCAGTTTTTTTATAACCCCGAGGCCTACTTTCACTTTGTGTCGCAAGTGCGTGCCCATGGGGTGCGCATTCCTATCGTGCCGGGCATTATGCCTATTGGCAGTTTTTCCGGGGTTTTGCGTTTTGCCGAGCGCGACGGCATTGATATCCCTCGCTGGGTGCGCCTGAAGATGGAAAAATACCATGATGATGCGGCATCGATTCGTGCCTTTGGGCTGGAAGTGGTGACCGGGCTGTGTGAGCGGCTGCTGGCTGGGGGCGCCCCCAGCCTGCATTTTTATACGCTCAATCAATCGGCCTTGACTGTGGAGATTTGTCAGCGTTTGCGTTTGATTTGATTTTTTGAACTACTTTAGTGGGCTTCTAAGATACGCAGGGGCTGGCGCAGGAAGCTCGGTTAAACTTCGGGCCTACCAAACAGTTCAATCACTCACAAACCACATCACCTCATTTATGAAAAATCTATTCTTGGCTTTTGCTTCTTTGGCTTTCATCGCCACGCCCTTGACCTTAGTGAGCAGTCCCGTTGCTGCCAAAACCGCTACGCAGAAAAAGAACGAGGCCAAAGGCGCACAGGCTAAGGCCAAAACCGTGGCGAAAAGTCAGGCCTCCAAAGCCAACTCTAAAGCCAAGGCAGCGCAGAAAAAATCCAAGAAGTAACTTTCTTGTGACATCTTGCGAAAAAAGCCCAGTGCTCCACAACGGAGGCTGGGCTTTTTTTGCTTGTAGACGAAGCTTGCGGGCGAAACGGTGCCCGACCTCACCAGTGGCGAAATGCTGAGCGCAGCAATTGGCCGAGCTGATTGATCTGGGCCGCAGGGGTATCGCGCAGCCCGAGTTCATGTGCAGGTGCGCCACGATTCTGCGGGCTAATGGCCTGGGCGTTGAAGCTGCCAAAGGCCCTGTCCCAGAGGGTGAATAGATGCCCGTAATTGCTGTCGTGCTCACGGCGTTCGGGGTGGTGGTGGCGTTGATGGACACGCGGGGTGACCAGCAGCCAAGCCACCCGACGCTCCGTCGCAAGTGACAATCTTGGGGGCGTGTGCGCCCACAGTTGCACAAGGTGCATGAGCACGCTGTAGGTCAACAGGCCCTCCCAGCGAACCCCCATCGCCATGCCAAGCAAGGCGGTGACAAGGTTGTGCCAGACCACGGTAAAGGGATGCACACGAAAATGCGTGCTGAAGTCCAGCGCCGGATCTGCATGGTGCACGCGGTGCATGCCCCATAACCACCACTGTCGGTGTTCCAATCTATGTAGGCTGTAGGCGATCAGATCCAGTAAAAAGACCGAAAAAATAATATTAAGCGCTAGGGGCAGGGCGCCCAGATTGTGCGTTTGCAGTTGGCTTGCCGTCCAGCTGCGCCAAGGCCCGATCAATGTTTCTTGTGCGGGGCCCAGCAAAGCATCAAAACCCAAGGCGCAGATCAGTAAGGCTGCATTCACCCGCCAGCGTGGCCAGCGCAGGGCGCGGGCCTTGGGCACCCCCAGTGGGGCAAATGCCAGACCAAGGAGGATGAAGGCAAACGGCAGGTAGTCTTGCACCGTAGATCTGTTTTTTTAACGGCGCAAAATGCGTGCGCCCCCCAGACCGAGGCAGGCCAGTGCGAGCAGCATCAGCACCCACCTATTGTTGCTGGGCACGGGGAGGGATTCAGGCGGGGCGGCAATGGCCACCGGGCCGTTGGGATCGATTATTTCTCCATTGACCGCCCAGTCATCATCCCCTAAGTTGCCATCAGTGAGGGTGAAGCTCACGCTGTTGCCAAGGATGCTCAAGCCTGTGGGCGTGAAGAAACTGCGTATGTTGTTGGTCTTATTGGCCAAGCTCGCATAGCCGTATTTGGTGTAGACATTGCCCAGTGCCAGTGGCCAGACCACGGTGACATTGGCACTAAAGCCCGGGGTGCAGCCAATGATCTTCAGTCTGAACATCCCTTGTGGCAGGCTACTGCCCGGCACTGGATAGGCGGCAGGGCTGGCGATAAAGCCGGTGTTGCTCATGTCGAAGCGACAGCTGGGGCTGCTGTTGCCGGTGGTGGTGAAGCTGACGCTGGCGGACTGGCCAGTGCCACTGCTGGGCACGGTATTGCCGGTGACCGCCGTGCTGCCTAAGGTGAGATTGCCAGTGGCATCGGCCTTGGGCGCGGTGCAACTGGCGTTGCTGCCCCCATTTTGACCGGCGCATGTCCAGCTGTAGTTGCTGGCGGTGCTGCTGACATTGGGCAGGGAGTTATCAGCGCACAAATTGCTGCTGGGTGCGCTGAACACCGACACCCCGTGGGCAGTGCCGCAGGCGCCATTGACCATGGGGGCAAAGTTGGCGGTGATGTTTTTATCGGCCGATATGGCGGCAAAGGCGCAGGTGTTGCCACTGCAATCGCCACTCCAGTTGCTGAACACATAACCGGAATTGGCAGTGGCGGTGCAGCTGACATTGTCGCCGGCATAGAAGTTGGTACTGTTTACGGCAATACCCTTGGCAGTGGGGCCCTGACCCTTGCTTAAGGGTTTCGAGCCTGCTGCGACCGGGGTAATGCTGATGCACGACACGCTCCCACCATTGCTTGGGCTTGCCGTGTGCGTGACTGTGAGCAATTTGAGCGCGCTGCAACTGGCATTGCTGCCCCCAAAGCTGCCCTGACAAGTCCACGTGTAGTTATTGGTGTTGCTGCCGAAATTGGCCACTGTGCCCGTGGTGCACAGGCTGGGGCTGGCGCTGAGGTTGGCCACGGCGGGCACGGCGGCACACACACCGTTCACGGGGTTGCTGGTGAATTTGGCCATGATTTTGCATCCTGAGCTCAGAGTGGGGCCCAGATCTGCCGCTGTGCCGGAGGTGTAACTGTTGCCGCCGCCATTGGTGCTGCTGCTAAAGACGGCACCCGTGCTGTCGGCACAGTTGTCTTGCACCGAACTCAGGGTGTAGCCAGAGTTGGTGCTGACGGTGCAGGTGGCCCCCATTTGGTACTCGATCTTGCTGGGACAGTTGAGTGAGCCTCCGGCATTGCTCACGACATTGTCCACTTGGGTCTCGGTGGACAGCATAAAGGCGCGCACACTGATCATCACGCAAGAGGTGTCTACGTAGTTCCAGTTGCCGGTGTAGGTGCTGCCAGCGGGAAAATTGGTCCAGGTGCCCGCTGGGTAGGTGGGGACGATCGCTGGTTGTCCAATGATGGTGGTAGTGACGCATTGGTTGTAGCTATTGTATTTTTGCAAGGTGCCAGCGTAGCCAGGTGCGTCGTCCTTGGTGTAGGTAAAGGTACCACTGCCGGGGTAGACATAGATGGGCGTGGTGGTATTGGCAGCCGAGGTATTGGTGACCGGGCTGATTGACTGACCGGTGGCCGTGATGCTGACCACGTCAGAGGTATTGCTGGGGGCTTTCCATAAATTGGTGATGCTTAAGGTGCCACTGGCGCGTGCGCCAAAACTCATGAGCAAGGCAGCGGTGAAAAAAATGAAGACAGCAAGTGATAAAAAGCGGATACTGGATCGAGACATGGGCAACTTTCACTAAGTATTGTTATTATCATTGACAATATCTGTTTTTATTGTTTGTTTCAAAATTACATTTTTAAGCATTACCGAGCGCAAATATTTATCCATGCACCTCGGTAAAAGCTAAAATGGAAGGCTTTTCCAAAATTGGAAAAATCTGAAAAATTAGGAGATTGAGTGAACACCACCAAACCAGACCTCAAACAAGCCGCACTGGACTACCACCGCCTGCCCAAGCCTGGCAAACTGGCCATTTCCGCCACCAAGGCCTTGGTGAATCAGCGCGATCTGGCACTGGCCTACAGCCCGGGTGTGGCCTTTGCCTGCATGGAGATAGTGCGCGACCCAGCGCAGAGCTACCAGCTCACCGCGCGCGGCAACTTGGTCGGCGTGGTCACCAATGGCACGGCAGTTTTGGGTTTGGGCGCGATTGGGCCAGATGGCGCCAAGCCAGTGATGGAAGGCAAGGCCGTGCTGTTCAAAAAATTCGCGGGGTTGGATTGTTTTGATATCGAACTTGCCGAAAGAGATCCAGATAAATTGGTCGATATCATCGCCGCGCTGGAGCCCACCTTTGGGGGCATCAACTTAGAGGACATCAAGGCGCCGGAGTGTTTTTACATCGAACGCAAATTGCGCGAACGCATGAAGATTCCGGTTTTCCATGACGATCAGCACGGCACGGCCATCATTGTCGGGGCAGCCATCATGAATGGCCTGCGCGTGGTGGGCAAGGAGATGGGCGAGGTCAAACTGGTGGTCTCAGGTGCGGGTGCAGCGGCGCTGGCTTGTCTGGATTTGCTGGTCGGTCTGGGCATCAAACGTGAAAACATCTGGGTGAGTGACATTGAAGGCGTGGTGTACGAAGGCCGCACCGTGCTCATGGATGACAACAAAATCAAGTACGCGCAAAAGACCGAAGCACGCACTTTGCAGGAAATTTTGCCGGGGGCCGATGTGTTTCTGGGGCTTTCTGCCGCCCGGGTGTTGAAGCCTGAGTGGCTGATGGGGATGCGCGACCGGCCGCTTATTTTGGCGCTTGCCAACCCCGAGCCCGAAATCATGCCAGACCTGGCCAAGGCTGCGCGTCCTGACGCCATTATCGCCACGGGGCGTTCCGACTTCCCCAATCAGGTGAACAATGTGCTGTGTTTCCCCTTCATCTTTCGTGGGGCCATGGACGTGGGTGCCACCACGGTGAATGAGGCGATGAAGCTTGCCGCCGTGCGCGCCATTGCTGACTTGGCGATGGCCGAGCAGTCCGACGAGGTAGTGCATGCCTATGGCACTGCCAATTTGAGCTTCGGGCCCGAATATTTAATTCCCAAACCTTTTGACCCCAGATTGATCGTGCGTATCGCCCCGGCAGTGGCGCAGGCGGCCATGGACTCCGGAGTGGCCACGCGGCCCATTGCCGACATGGGGGCTTATCGTCAGCAGATGACGCAGTTTGTGTACACCTCGGGGGCGGTAATGAAGCCGATCTTTGCGGCGGCCAAAAAAGCCCCCAAACGCATCGTGTTTGCCGAAGGGGAAAGCGAGCGGGTGCTGCAAGCGGTGCAGGTCATCATTGACGAAGGCATCGCCAAACCCATCGTGGTCGGACGTCCAGAAAAATTGCAAAATCAAATCACCAAATTTGGTCTGCGTTTCGAGTTGGGCAAAGAGGTGGAGGTGGTCAACCCCGAGAGTGACCCGCGTTTTTCCGAGTACTGGCGCGAGTACCACAAGCTCACCGAACGTCAGGGCATCACCACCCAATACGCCAAAATAGAAATGCGTCGCCGACTGACCTTGATTGCCACCATGTTGGTCAAAAATGGCGCGGCCGATGGCATGATTTGCGGCACTTATGGCGCGTATCACCAGCATTTGGAGTACATCGGGCAAGTGATAGGCCGACGCAAGGGCAGCAATATTTTCGCCGCCATGAATGGGCTGATGTTGCCCGGGCGTTTGGTGTTTTTGGTGGACACCCACGTGAACTACGACCCCAGCGCCGAGCAGCTGGCCGACATCACCCTGATGGCGGCAGACGAGATGAAGCGCTTTGGCATGACCCCCAAAGTGGCCTTGCTCTCACACTCCAATTTTGGCAGCTCCAAACATGCGAGCGCAGCAAAGATGCGTGAGGTCTACGCCCTGTTGCGTGAACGCGCACCGAAGCTGCAAATGGAAGGTGAGATGCACGGCGATGCGGCGCTTGACGCAGAGTTGCGCAGCCAGCTCATGCCCAACCACCAGTTAGAGGGCGAGGCCAATCTTTTGGTGTTCCCCAACCTGGATGCGGCCAATATTGCCTACAACCTACTTAAGACGGCCGCCGGCCAAAACCTGGCCATTGGCCCTATCTTATTGGGCGCTGCCAAGGCCGCCCACATCTTGACTCCCTCGGCCACGGTGCGCCGGATTATCAATCTCACCGCCTTGGCGGTAGTGGATGCCGCCATGTCACGACTTTAGTCAGAAGACTCTGCGCTAACGCACTTCGCCGCGTGAGACGGCATGACTGATGTGCCCCACAAGAAGTGACCGATAAGACCAGGCAAGCAGCACTGCCTGGTTTTTTTTCGACCCGATTTTTATATTAAAAAAATGTAATAAAAATTAGGATTTCTAAAGTTGAAAATTAGGATAAGATGAACTAAAGCTAAGCAAGGAAGAATATGAAATTATTTAGGGTATTGCTCAGTAGCATTATGACATTTGGGCTAAGTCAGACGCCATGGACCACGCTGCTGGCCCAAACGGCAGTGGTGACGAATCCGACAGCTCCGGGTTTGGTGTTTACCAATGAAAGCTTCACCACCCAGCTGTGTCTTGACAATACCACCGTGGGTACCACCGGCTATCAGCCCGGCATACAGCTGGTGTTGCCAGCGGGTTCCAGCTTGACTGGCTTGACTTATGCGGCAGCGGGCACGCCCGCCACGTACACGCAGTTGGGCGTTGGCGCAGCCACCTTGACCAATCCGGCCACCCTGCAAAGTGTGGTGCTGACCGCCGGACAGACACTGTATAACCTGAGTTACCCCCTGGGTTCAGTGCCCGAGGCCATGGCGCCGCAATGTTTGAATCTGAACATTGCTGTGGGGCCAGCGCCCAACCCCCCCTTGGGCGTGGCGCAAACTTTGCAAGCCACGGGTTACTATCAGTATGGTAATAATCCTGCTGGAGGCCCAGCCATCGTGGGGTCTGCTGTCAATGTGAATTTCACCCCTTCGGTCATGCGCTTGAGCAAGGCCATCATCGCTCCGGAAAACGAAACTGCGGCCGGCCCCAATTACTGCCGCCAGATCACGGTCACCGCCAATATTGCCAATGGCCAGACGCTCACAAATTTGAGCTTGAGTGACAGTTTGCCCACGGACTTGCAGCTGTGTGCCACCCCAAATATCAGCATGAGCGGTTGTGCCGGCACGGTCAGCACGCCTGCGAGTGATACGGCCACGGTCAGTACTCCCGGAGGCGTGGTGGCGCGCAGCTGCAGCACGGTCACGGGCAGTGCGGGCAGCACGGATCTGGTGCTTAGTTTTTTGGCTTTTGTGCCCAATAATGTGGTGACCCCGGCCGCACCAAGCAAGCTCATCAGCAACACTGCCAATGCCAGTGGCACCTACAGCAGCAGCACACAGACTGCCAGCGCCACGGCCACGGTGACCGCCAAGTTGGCGACGCTGCGCAAGACAGTTTCCATCAGCAATGACGTGGCCCCCACGGGCGCAAGCCCTGGCGATACCCTGCGCTACGATGTGGTGATTGAGTTGAGTGACTACAACGACCTGAGCGCCATGCAATTGCTTGACAATCTGCAAGACGGGCAGACCTTTAATGGCTGCGCCACCGCCACGTTCTCGGTCACGGAAAACAGCAACAGCATCAGCAATCAAAGCTTGGGCAGTGACTGCACCGCCGGGGTGAAAAACAGTGGCACCGGCGTGACGCAGGTGAGTTTCAATCTGGCCAATGCCATGAATGCCTTAAATCCGGCCATTGGCGCTGTTTTGAATGGTGACCTCTCAGGCAACAGCACCAATAATGGCCCCAGCCGCGTGAGCCTGAGCTATTTCAGCACCATTGACAATGCCTATGTGTCGATGATTGCGGCCAGAGCCCCTATCAGTCTGTACGACAATATTGACAACACCGCGACACTCAGCGGCACCTCTAGTGGCAACCCCATCACTGACGGCACCAGCACGCGAGTCACCGTCACTGGGGTGGGCTTGGTGAAAGATATTTTTCAGGTCAATGGCCTCAGTTTTAACCCGGTATCACAAAGAATCAAACCAGGGGATTTGGTCACTTACCGCATATCAACCCCCTTGCCTTTGGCCTCTTATGAAAACTTCAAGCTGGAAGATTTTGTGCCTATTCCAGTGTTTGCCGTGGGCGGTTTTGCTACCGCTTTTAGCACCTGCGCAGCTGGCACAGCCCCTCCAGTCAATACCTGGTGCCCGGGGGTGAATGACGACTTCACCGTGGCCACTGCCAGCGCCACGCAAGACTCTCCCAGCGTCAGCATCAATACCATTGCCAATACCATCACTTGGGACTATGGCGACTTTAATCCCCCCACCCCCATTGCCAATCGCACCATAGAGTTGCTGTTTACCTTACAAGCCGAAAATGTGCCGATGGCCAGTGACTTGAACATCGCCAATCTGGTGGTGGCCACATTGGACAATACCACGGCCACGTCGCAAACGTCCAG
>JBDKJU010000048.1:0-2524 GCA_039796435.1 Pseudomonadota bacterium
CAACACAGGCGCGCGTGGTTGCTGGGAATCTCACTGCTGGTGTGCATGGCCTTGCTGATGTTGCTGGGGTTGGGCGTGGGCAGCACCGGTTTAGAAAGCGTATGGCACATGTGGCAAGACCCTGTAGCTAAACAGATCGTTATCGACATTCGTGCCCCGCGTACATTGGGCGCTTTTTTGGCAGGGGCATTGCTAGGCTTAGCAGGTGCCGTGGCGCAGGGCTTGTTTCGCAACCCTTTGGCTGACCCCTTTTTGCTGGGCAGTGCATCGGGTTCATCGTTGGGGGTGGCGACGGCATTGGCTTTGTTTGGCGTCAGCCCTTTTGCGACGCAGTGGGTAGCACGCATTGGTTTGACCGGCGCAGCGTTTATTGGCGCTGTGGCTGCCGTGTTCTTGACTTTGGCACTGGCGCGTGGCGTGCAACATACGCTGCGCTTGCTGCTGGCGGGCGTTGTCGTTGGGGTTGTGTTGGGTGCTTTCAGCTCACTGGTAACTTTGTTGTCCCCCGATATTTTTCAAGCCATGCAGGTTTTTCTGTTGGGTACGACGGGTTTTGTGGGGTGGATGGCCTGCATTGTGATGGGATCTGTGTTGCTGCCATGCATGGTTTTGTCGTGGGCGCTGTCCAGAGTGTTGGATGGGTTGAGTTTGGGCGAATCAACGGCCATCACACTGGGTTTGCCTTTGGGGGCTTGGCGCTCTGCGTTGATAGCGCTACTGGCTTTGGCCACGGGCACGGCGGTTGCGCAGACGGGTTTGGTCGCCTTTGTTGGTTTGGCCGCGCCGCATTTGGTACGTTCGGTGGTTAAAACAACACATGGCAAGTTGATTGTGCTGTCCAGTCTGATGGGTGGCGTGCTGCTGCTGCTGGCTGACATGTTGGCGCGTTACCTGATCGCCCCGCAGGAATTGCCGGTGGGCGTACTCACCGCTGTTTTAGGTGGCAGTTACTTGCTGTGGCTGATGCGTAAGCATTGACGGTGACTGGCGAGTATTTTGTAAATTTTTCATCACCCTATTTTGAACCTTTGAACATGCAAGTTTTTGAAACGCCTCTTAAATTCCAAGCCCCTGCGATTAATTTGTCTAAGCGCCTAGCAACGTCTGATGCCCCGTGGACGGTTGCAGCCATTGAAGCTTTGATGGACTTGCCCTTTGCTGACTTGATGCACCAGGCACAAACCATTCACCGCCAAAATTTTAACCCGCAAGAGGTCGAGTTCGCCACGCTTTTGTCTGTCAAAACCGGTGGTTGCCCCGAAGACTGCGCCTACTGCCCGCAAGCTGCGCAGTATGACACGGGCGTGCAAGCTACCAAGCTGATGGAATGCGATGACGTGCTGGTTGCAGCCAAAGCCGCAAAAGCTGCAGGAGCTACGCGCTTTTGCATGGGTGCAGCTTGGCGAGCTCCCAAAGATCGTGATATTGAAAAAGTGGCTGATTTGATTCGCACTGTCAAGTCACTAGGGCTGGAGTCCTGCGCTACGCTGGGTATGCTGGAGGACAAGCAGGCTCAAACCCTTGCTGATGCTGGATTGGATTATTACAACCACAACCTTGACACGTCGCCAGAGTTTTATGGCGACGTGATCACCACCCGCGACTACCAAGACCGGCTTGATACGTTGGTCAACGTGCGTAGCGCCGGCGTCAAGGTTTGCTGTGGTGGCATTGTTGGCATGGGTGAGTCGCGTCAGCAGCGTGCAGCGTTGATCGCGCAGTTGGCCAATCTCAGCCCGTACCCGGAGTCTGTGCCTATCAACCACCTCGTTCGAGTCAAAGGCACGCCGATGGCGGACTTGGCACCGTTAGATCCGCTGGAATTTGTACGTACCATAGCGGTAGCCCGCATCACCATGCCCAAAGCCAGGGTTCGACTATCTGCTGGCCGCCGCGAGATGGGCGACGCCGTTCAGGCCATGTGCTTTATGGCGGGTGCAAATTCCATTTTCTTCGGCGAAAAGCTCTTGACCACCGGTAACCCAGATACCGAAGCAGATTTAGCTTTGGTCAAACGCCTAGGCATGCATGCGCGGCAAGTCACAACAACAGCATGATTAAAAATGGTATTGATTAAATTGACTATATTGCTATGAATAATATAGCTATTCAAGCAATAAATACATCGGCTAAACTGCAAAATGCACCTGTTTTGCAGGGTGTCACTGCGCAGTTTCAAGCGGGGCGCTGGACCAGTATTGTGGGTCCTAACGGTGCGGGTAAATCAACGTTGCTCAAGGTTTTGGCAGGCGTTTTACCGTATGAGGGGCGTGTTGAATTGTTTGGAGAATTGATCATCCATATCGCACCTCGCAAAAAAGCCCAAAAACTGGCTTGGTTGGGTCAAAACGAAGCAAGTAGTGATGATTTGACCGTGTTTGATCTTGTCATGCTGGGTCGTTTGCCGCACCAAGCGTGGTTGGCTTCGCCCAGTCAAGCTGACCATGCCGCCGTTGAGCAAGCGCTGCGTAGCACCCAAGCTTGGGACTGGCGGGGCAGGGCCTTGGGGCAGCTTTCAGGGGGC
>JBDKJU010000049.1:0-3870 GCA_039796435.1 Pseudomonadota bacterium
GAGCGCGTTCTCATGCTGCGTCATTTTGCTGTTGGCGACAATATTCCGCTGGTGACAGACCCTTTGTTCTCTTATCAATGGGCTCTGCGCAGCAAATCAGCAGGCATCAACATTGAAAAAGCCTGGGCCATGAATCGCGGACTGGGGACCGTGGTGGCCGTCATCGACACCGGGTTTAGACCACACCCTGATCTGACATTTAAATTTGTGCCCGGCTATGATTTCATCAGCAACAAAGCCTACAGCAATGATGGCAGTGGCCGCGATCTGGACGCTGGCGATGCAGGTGATTATTACGACTACATTGATGAGGACTACAGCTGGCCGGTGAGCAGCCCCAGCAGTTGGCATGGCACACACGTGGCTGGCATCATCGCAGCCAGCACCAACAATGGCGAGGGCATGAGTGGGGTGAGTTGGGGCGCGAGAATCCAACCCATACGTGTGCTCGGGGCCTATGGTGGCACGATAGATGACATACTTGACGGTATGCGCTGGGCTGCTGGCCTAAGTGTTCCAGGCGTACCCAATAACCCCACCCAGGTAAAGATCATCAACATGAGCTTGGGGGGTGAAGGACAGTGCACCGAAGTCATGCAAAAAGCAGTGAACGAGGTGTTGGCAGCGGGTGTGAACATCGTGGTATCTGCTGGTAACGAGGCAGATTTGGCATCACGCTATGTACCAGGTAATTGCAAAGGGGTGCTCACGGTTGCCGCTGGTGGGGCACATGCAGACATCGCCAGTTACAGTAATTTTGGGCCTGCGGTAAAAATCATGGCCCCGGGTGGTGATGGCACTGTAAAAGACGTGAATGGGCAAGTATTGTCCACCCTGGATGCAGGAATGACAGATCCTTCAGGTCCTGCTTATGCCGGGTATGTGGGCACCAGTATGGCCGCCCCGCATGTCGCTGGGGTGATTGCGCTTATGCTGTCGCGCAACCCATACATCACGCCTTCGCAAGTCACCGCGATTATTCAGGCGGGTGCACGCACATTTGCAGTGGGCAGTGTGTGCGCCAGTTATGCCGACGCTTGTGGGGCTGGCATGTTGGATGCGCAAGCGGTCTTGTTGAGAGTGGGCAATGGGCGGCCGCTGTCTGATTTGGTCACCTCTGATGAGTTTGTGCGTGTGGTGGAGTTTTATGATGCTGGCAGCGACAGATATCAGTACGCCTCTGACCCCGTTGAAATAAAACATTACGACAACCCTGTGTCCAGCAATCCATGGAAACGCACAGGCATGATATTTAACGCCTATGGCTTGGGCAGTAACCTTGCGGCCAATTGGGTGGCTGAACCAGTGTGCCGCACCACAACACTTGGCAGCAAGGGGTGGCTGCAAGAATTTTCACTTGCGCAAGACCGTTGCAACCCTGCAAATTTGGCCGATTGGCAATTTCAGGGCTACCAATTTCAGCTGCGCGCAGCAGTGCACCACCAGTGCCCATTCGGCATGGCCGGGTTATTTATGATGGAGAAGCGCGATGAGAATAAAAATCTGACCAGCATTCGCTTCTTTGATTCCAGTCTGAACTACTTCGTGGAAGAAGCGAAGAATAATGGCTGGATAGGTGCTGGCGTACCTTTTTGTACACCTTAATTAAAATGACATTGCCCCTCTACTAGCGTTCAACATACAGATACTAGACTCAGAGCCGCAATGCGGCTCTTATTTTTTTCATACCATGCTTCATTTATACGATACCTACACACGCAGCCTGCGTGCCTTCACTTCCTTAGTCCCCAATCAAGTTCGTCTCTACAGTTGCGGCCCCACGGTCTATGACTATCAGCATATTGGCAATATGCGTACCTACCTCATGTGTGATGGTTTGAAGCGCGTACTCAAACTCAACGCCTATGAGGTGCAACACGTGATGAACATCACCGATGTGGGGCACTTGGTGGGTGACGGAGATGAGGGTGAAGACAAAATGGAGAAGGGCTCACGTCGCACGGGACAGTCTGCTTGGAACATCGCCGCGCTGTATACCGACATTTTTTTACAAGATGTGAAAGCACTTAATATTGGCATGCCCACTGTCTTGTGCAAAGCCACCGACCATATCAAAGAGCAGATAGAGTTTGTGCAAGACATAGAACGCAAGGGCTTTACCTATCGCACCAGTGATGGAATTTATTTCGACACCAGCAAGCAGGCCAATTATGGTTATTTAGGGCGTCTGGATAAGGATGGCTTACAGGCTGGCTCACGCGTGGACATAGGTGAAAAACGCAATGCCACCGACTACGCTTTGTGGAAGTTTTCTAAACCAGAAGAAAAACGTCAAATGGAATGGCCCTCACCTTGGGGCATTGGTTTTCCCGGCTGGCACATTGAATGCTCGGCCATGGCCCAACATTTTTTAGGTGATTATTTTGATATACACACGGGTGGTGAAGACCATATCACCGTGCACCACACCAATGAAATTTCACAGACAGAGGCACGATTGTCACCTGAGACCAACAATACCCGCTTGGCAAATTTTTGGGTGCATGGTTATTTTTTATTGCTCAACAACGCCAAGCTCTCCAAATCCAATAATGATGGTTTTTTACGTGTGCAGCTGTTAATCGATAAAGCTTATGACCCCTTGGCTTATCGTTATTTATGCATGACCGCGCACTACCGTGGACAGCTCTCGTTTACCTGGGAAGCACTGGAAGCGGCGCAGACAGCACTTAACCGCATACGCAAGCAGTACTTTGATGCCAAAATCGCTAACCCTAAGCCCACTAGCAGCAGCACAGAGTTAGAAAGCCTCGCCACTCCTAAAGGGGCACAAGAATTTCAAGATGAGTTTTTACGTTGCCTCAACGATGACTTGAACTTCCCCAAGGCGCTCGCGGTTTTTCACAAAGCATGGTCAAGCGATTTGAGTCCTACAGAAAAACTGCTGTTTAGCGATTACGCGGATCAGGCTTTAGGCTTGAATCTAAGTAATTGGCGACCAGCAGAGGTGGTGGTGCCTCCTGAGATACAGCAACTGGCGCAAAGCCGTTGGGAGGCCAAAACTGCCAAAGACTGGGCGCGCGCAGATGCCATACGAGAACAACTCAATAAATTGGGCTGGCAAATGAAAGATGCCGCCACCGACTTTGAGCTTAAGCCCTTGTAGTGGCCGGGTGAGCACTTGAGTAAAGCGAATGAAAATTGGGGCATGCTTTTAGGCCTGGTCGCTGTGCTGATTTTTAGCTTGACCTTACCTGTGAGTAAATTTGCGGTGCTCAAGTTGCATCCTATATTTGTGTGGGCTGGCAGAGCAGCCCTAGCCGCCATGTTGGCCGCACTTTTTTTGTTTCTGGCGAAAGCAAAGTTCCCTACCAGACAGCAAAGAAGAGACATCTTTTTCGTCACGCTTGGTGTGGTACTCGGCTGGCCTGGTATCAATACTTATGCCGTCATGCTCTCCACCAGCACACAGGCAGCGGTTGCCAACGGTTTGCTGACTCTTGCTACTGCATTGATCGGTGTTGGCGTGGCCAAAGAGAGGCCCACAGCAGGATTTTGGGCCTTGGCCGTGCTAGGGTGCGTGGTGGTCATGGCGTATGCCTTGTACCGTGGCGGTGGTCAATTTGCCATGACTGATGGACTGTTTTTTTTGGGCGTTTGCTTTGGTGGAATAGGATACGCCTACGGGGGCAAAGCCGCAAAGAGCATGGCAGGATGGCAGGTCATCTCTTGGGCTTTGTTATTGGGCTTGCCCATCACTTTGCCGCTTTCTATATACAGTGCGCCAACGAGGTTAAACGAAATAGATGTGATGACATGGACGGCGTTTTTGTACGTGGCCATAATGAGTCAATATATTGGGTTTTTCTTTTGGTATAAGGCGCTCGCCCTAGGAGGAATTGCCCGCGT
>JBDKJU010000050.1:0-6295 GCA_039796435.1 Pseudomonadota bacterium
ACAAGGAGACCGGTGGTGCGGTAGAAGTGTTGTTTGAGCGTTTGCTTAGTCCCACGCAGTTCATGGGCATGTGCCGAGCCAGTCATACCCCTAAGGTGGGGGCTCATATCTTGCTCGCGGCTGGGGTCAGGTTGACTGTGTTACAGCAAGACCGTGGCTTCTTTACCTTTGAAGCTAATGAGGAGGTGATAAGCCTATTGCAGACTCAGGGTGAATTGCCTTTACCGCCTTACATTACGCATCAGCCCAATGCAGAAGATATGATGCGTTATCAAACTGTATACGCCGAGCATGAGGGCGCCGTCGCCGCCCCCACTGCGGGACTGCACTTTACCTTAGAACTATTGGCACAGCTGCCTTGTGAGACGGCCATGCTGACCTTGCATGTGGGGGCAGGGACATTTTTGCCAGTGCGTGAAAATGATTTGTCCAAGCATCAAATGCACAGTGAGGCCTATGCCATTGACGCGTCTACCCAACAGAAAATCAGCCACTGTCAGGCCATGGGTGGGCGTGTGATTGCTGTGGGCACCACCAGTTTGCGGGCCTTGGAGGCTTATGCCAACAGCGGTCAGGCCAGTGGCGAGACCAATATTTTTATTACGCCTGGCCACCATTTTAAAATGGTGGATGCCCTGATCACCAACTTCCATTTACCAAAATCCACCTTGCTGATGTTGGTGTCGGCGTTTGCAGGGATGGATTTCATCAAACAAATTTACGCACATGCGATTGAAAAGCGCTACCGCTTTTTCTCTTACGGGGATGCGATGTTCTTAGAAAAATATGTTCAAGTTTGACTTACTGAATACCGATGGTTTGGCACGACGTGGGCGTTTGACGCTGGCGCACGGCGTGGTTGACACTCCTATTTTCATGCCCGTGGGGACCTATGGCACGGTCAAGGGCATGATGCCGCGCGACCTCGATGAGATCAATGCGCAAATTATCTTGGGCAATACTTTTCACCTATGGCTGCGGCCCGGGAACGAGATTATTTCTGGCTTTGGTGGCTTGCATCAGTTCATGCACTGGAACAAACCCATACTGACCGATTCAGGCGGTTTTCAGGTCTTTAGCTTAGGGGCGCTGCGTAAGATTTCCGAGGAAGGGGTGAAGTTCGCCAGCCCTGTCAACGGCGATAAATTATTTCTCACCCCTGAGATTTCCATGCAGATTCAGACCGTGCTGAACAGCGATGTGGTGATGTGTTTTGATGAGTGCACACCTTATCCTGCGACTGTGGATGAAGCCGGCAAGTCCATGCGTCTGTCCATGCGTTGGGCGCAGCGCTCACGCCAGGAGTTCGTGCGCTTGGAGAACCCTAATGCGCAGTTTGGCATCGTGCAAGGCGGCATGCACCCCTTGCTGCGTGAAGAATCACTCGCGGCGCTGAATGAGATGGATTTTGAGGGCATGGCCATTGGCGGGCTGTCCGTGGGCGAGCCCAAGGAAGAAATGCTGGCCACTTTGGCGCATATCGGGCCCAAGCTTCCCGCCGAAAAACCACATTACCTTATGGGCGTGGGCACTCCTGAAGACCTGGTGGCCGGGGTGTCAAATGGCATTGACATGTTTGACTGTGTGATGCCTACCCGTAATGCGCGCAATGGCTGGCTGTTCACCCGTTTTGGTGACATCAAAATTCGCAATGCACGTTACCGTGATGACCCTGCCCCGCTGGATGCCAGTTGTGCTTGCTACACCTGCCGGCATTTCTCTCGTGCTTATTTGCACCATTTATTCAAGAGTGGGGAAATGTTGGGCGGGATGTTGAATACCATCCACAATTTGCATTACTATTTAGACTTAATGCATGACATGCGGCAGGCGATTGAGAAATCAGAGTTTTCTGCCTTCACGCGACAGTTTTTAATTGACCGCAGTCAACTCAAGGAAGCGAAAGATGCCTGAGGTCAATTTTTAGATAAAAAAAAGGCGCTGTGATCAGCGCCTTAAAAGAGTCCCGTCCACGTTAGGAGGAGTATGGAGAGACTTCGCAACGCTAAAGGAGAAGTAACGTTGCTACGGTGTTCATTGTGTCATATTGCGCTGCACAATGCAAGTTTTTAAACGTTGGAAAGTTTCATTTTCTAAAAAAAATGTCAAATAGTCATACACCATTGCCGCCCACTGTTCCACAAAAACGGTTTTTTATTCGACAATATCACTTCAAGAATGTGTGGCAGCAGCCATTTTTTCCTTGGTTTTATTGCAAAGCAACATGCCGATATTGGAAACTGTCCTTGATGTTTCAGTATTTAACGTTTTTTTATGCTTCTGTGGTATGCGCGCAGACGCACGATTTCAGGGCGTTTGGCGTGCCTGCGCACGAAATTCATGCAGTCATCTTGGATGAGAAAAGCGGCGCGCTTATTGAAAAACACCAAGAGAATAAACCTGCCTTGCCTGCCTCGGTCATGAAAATAGTGACTTCCGTTGCCGCCTTGGAGTTGTTGCAAAAAAACCACAGCTGGAGCACCGATTTTTGGTACGACGCACAGGCGGGCGCACTCACCATCGTTGGCAATGGAGACCCCAAAATTACTTGGGAGGATTTACAGGCAATATTCTTTCGCCTGCGTGAACTTGGTGTAAGAGATCTGCCAGGCGGTATTATTTTGGATGCCACGGCGGTAACGCCGGTGCCCGACACCGCTTTTGATGGTCAAGACCTAAAGCCTTACAACGTCGCCCCACATGGTTTGTTGTTTAACTTCAAGTCTTTGGGATTCAAGTTTCGAGCCAGTGCGGAGTCGGGTAATCGGGTGAGCATAGAACCAAGGCCCTGGCCCAAACAGGTGGCGGTGGTCAATCAATTGCGCCTGACCTCCGGCCCTTGCGGAGATTGGAAAGAGCGCCTGAATGCTCAATTTCTGAACCACAAACAATCAGCCCAGGTGGTTTTTCGTGGCACTTACGCCGCTGCCTGTGGTGAACGTGAATGGTTTGTCAGTTTGCTTGACCACGAGCACTACAACCAAGGGTTTGTGGAGTGGGTGTGGCGGCAGAGTGATATGGGCAATTTGGGTCCAGTGCGGACGGGCACTTTGCCAGTCAATGGCGGGCAACTTAAAAAAGTGGCGACACATCAGTCGCCGCCCTTGTCACGCATGCTCGCAGACGTCAACCAATTTTCCAACAATGTGATGGCCAGATTGGTGCTCATGCGGCTGGCACAGCTGGCACCACGAGCTCAGCAAGCTCAGCGACAAGCTGTGCTCCCGCTCAGTGAGGCGCTGGGGGCGGAAGTGTTGCGCCACTGGTGGCAGACACGTGCCTTTGGGCAGGCAGGCTTTGAAGTAGAAAATGGTTCTGGGCTGTCACGTCGCGAACGCTTGACGGCTTTGGGGCTGGCGAATGTGCTGCTTCATGCCAGCAAAGGGGACTATGCAGAGGATTTTCGTCGCAGCCTAGTGAAAATTGATTTTGGTGATGGGCTCGACAATAAGCGGTATGGCAAAAATATGAGTGCACAGCACGCGGGGGTGAGCGCATTTGTTAAAACGGGTACTTTGAATGACGTGCGCTCTTTGGCAGGTTATGTACGTCGGGGTGATGCGCCTGGGCTGGTGTTTGTGATTATGGTGAACTCAGAAAAGGCGCATGCCGCAGAGCAGGTGGTTGATGCCTACTTGCGGCACGTGGTGCAGCGCTTAGGCCGCTAGAAGCTCGCGTTTACGGTCAGAGGCATCGTGGCGGTGCCCAGAGAGTTTTTCCTTGTGGCGCACGATTTGACGGTCAAGTTTGTCCGCCAGCGCGTCTATCGCGGCATACATACTTTCATCGACTGCTTCTGCGTGTACCTCTCGCCCGGCCACGTGGATATTACATTCGACTTTCTGTCGTTCTTTCTCAACGCTGAACACCATGTGTATGTCCAGAAGTTGATCAAAGTGCCTAGAAAGACGCTCCAGCTTGTTGAGGCTGTATTCGCGTAAGGCAGGGGTGACGACAAAGTGTTGGCCAGTCAAATGTACATTCATGAGGTGCTCCAAAAAATCGTTGTTAAAAAAATTGTTAAAAACAAAGAGCGAGGGTGTGTATCGGTGTTTTTTCCTTTATGCTGATTCGATATTTGCAGTCTAGTACGAAAATTTGCCTTTGTCAAACCGTTCGTGAAAGCGCCTAAAAAGCCGGTTTATGGTAGGCCATGACCCGCTATGACAGGCCTAGGCAGGCCTGTATCGCCTCTTGCCAGCGCGTTTTCAAGCCATTCATCTGCTCTTGTCGGGCTCTGCCCAGATCGGGGTAAAAATGTTGCGCCTGCCCGGCATCCACGGTCGCGAGGCCCAAGGCGGTGGCGGCCAGTTTGGCCGCGCCCCAGGCGGTGGACTCGGCGTTTCCGGCGCGAACCACCGGCACCTCCAAGAGATCTGCCTGTATTTGCATGAGTAGGGCGTTTTGCGTTGCTCCCCCGTCTACGCGCAAAGACTGCAGGGCAAGCCCGCTGTCGCTGCGCATGGCATTGACCACGTCCAGATTTTGCAGGGCAATGGCCTCTAGCGCTGCACGGGCAATGTGGGCACGGGTGCTGCCACGACTAAGACCACACAACATGGCGCGGGCATCAGCGTTCCAGTGTGGGGCCCCCAGACCCACAAATGCCGGCACCAAGCAAACGCCCTCACTGCCCGGCACCGAGCCTGCCAGCGCTTCGATGTCGCTGGCTGTGTTGATGATGCCTAGATTGTCGCGTAACCACTGCACGATTGCGCCCGCCATAAACACAGAGCCCTCCATGGCGTATTGCGGCGGGCTGTTCCCGATTTGCCAAGCCGTGGTGGTCAGTAGCTGATTTTTCGAGCTTACCGCTTGTGTGCCCGTGTTCATGAGCATGAAACAACCGGTGCCATAGGTGTTTTTGGCCTCGCCAGCACGCAGACAGCTTTGCCCGTACAAAGCCGCCTGCTGATCACCGGCAAGCCCCATGATGGGCAAAGTCGATCCATCCACGAAAGCGTCGGCAAAGAAACCGCTGGAGGGTTTGACTTCGGGCAACACTGAGCGGGGAATGCGAAACAAGGCCAGCAATTCCTCATCCCAAGTCTGGGTATGGATGTTGAAGAGCAAGGTACGGCTGGCATTGGACGGGTCGGTGGCATGGCAGCGACCCTGAGTCAGCTTCCACATCAGCCAGGTATCAATGGTGCCAAAGGCTAATTCGCCTGCATCGGCCATGGCACGGGCATTGGGCGTGTGGTCCAGCAACCAGGCGAGTTTGGTGGCGGAGAAATAAGCATCCAGCACCAGACCGGTTTTGGCCTGAATCATGGCGGCTTTTCCCTCTGCCTTTAAGGCAGCACACACAGGGGCTGTGCGTCGGTCTTGCCAGACAATGGCGGGGGCCAAGGGTTTGCCGCTGTGGCGGTGCCACAAGACCGTGGTTTCACGTTGATTGGTAATGGCAATGGCCGTGGGTTTGGCTGCCGCCTGCGCGCCTGCCTGAGCCAGAGCGGCACGCATGACTTTTTCTTGCGTGTGCCAGATTTGCTCAGCATCATGCTCTACCCAGCCGGGGTGGGGAAAGTGCTGGGTGAATTCTTCCTGGGCCACTGCCAGGCATTCACCAGATAAAGAAAAAACCATGGCGCGTGAACTGGTGGTGCCTTGGTCAAGAGCAAGAATACTGCTGTTCATGTGGGTCTCCGGTATTTTCCTGATTCTAGTCAAAATTAATAATTACGAGCAAATCAAAAACCATTAAAATGCTGGGCTATGTTGCCACCACCAAGCGTGAATCGAAAACGCCTGCATCAAAGACAAGTGCGTTACGAAGGCCATCAACGTGACGATGGTTTATGGGACCTTGACTGTTATTTGACCGATGCAAAGGACGCAGACTACACCATGCGCAGCGGCGTGCGGCCGGTGGGTTCGCCGGTGCATGATCTGGCGGTGCGCCTGACGTATAAGTCCGATGGTGAAATTACCGAGGTGGTGGCTGCCAGTAACTGGATGGCCTACCCGGGTCATTGCGAACGCACCTTGCCTGATTTCAAGCGACTCATTGGTCTTTCCCTTAAAAGCAATTTTCGTTTGCATTTGTTAGAGAAAATGGGGGCTGCCCGAGGGTGCACCCACTTTACCGAGTTACTGGCCTGGGCCCCCTCGGCGGCCATTCAAACTTGGGCGACCAACAAAGCCGACTACGACCCGGAGTCAGCCACCAAACCCTTTCAATTGGACCGTTGCCACGCCTTGGCGTCAAACAGTCCCACTGTGGCGGAATACTACCCCAAGTGGTATAAGCCTGAAAGCCTTTCACTTTAAATAAGCAGTCAGTTTTAAGCAC
>JBDKJU010000051.1:0-3698 GCA_039796435.1 Pseudomonadota bacterium
CCACCAGGAAACGCACACCGTTTTCATGTAATTTTTTGACTTCCTGTTTCAACATGAGCAAAAACAAGCCCATCAAATAGCTCACCTCTTCTTCGGGGCGACGCCAGTTTTCACTTGAGAAGGCAAACAGGGTAAGGTACTTCACCCCTTGCTCCACACAGGCTCTGATGACTGCGCGCACCGCATCGGCGCCTTTTTTGTGCCCCGCTACTCGCGGTAGTCCACGCGCCTTGGCCCATCGTCCATTACCGTCCATGATAATGGCCACATGCCCCGGCACAGCATCATGCACGGGTGTGGCCACTGTGCTGCTGGTAAACAAGTGCCTTAGCCTTCTTATACCGCGAGAAGCTCTGCTTCTTTGGCGTGCAATTGTTTGTCCACTTCTTGCACAAACTTATCCGTCAGTTTTTGCACTTCGTCCTGGGTGCGACGCTCATCATCTTCTGAAATGGTCTTGTCCTTCAAAGCCTTTTTGAGTGCGTCATTGGCATCACGGCGGGCGTTGCGCACCGCGACCTTTGCCGTCTCTGCTTCGCCCCTGACCACCTTGGTCAGGTCTTTACGACGTTCTTCAGTCAAGGCCGGCATTGGCACCCGGATAAGATCCCCCATAGTGGCCGGATTAAGACCCAAGTCCGCTTCACGAATAGCCTTCTCAACCGCCTGCACCATTTTCTTTTCCCAGGGCTGCACACCAATAGTGCGTGCATCAATCAAGGTGACGTTTGCCACTTGATTGATCGGCATCATCGACCCGTAGTAGTCTACCTGCACATGGTCCAGCAAGCCGGCATGAGCGCGTCCAGTGCGGACTTTTTGAAAATTCAACTTCAGCGACTCGATGATTTTTTGCATCTTTTGATCGGTCGATTTCTTGAGTTCAGCAATCATAAGGCTCTCTTCAAAAATTAAGGATGCACCAGTGTGCCTTCATTTTCACCCATGACCACACGTTTGAGTGCGCCCATGTTAAAAATACTGAACACTTTGATCTGCATGTTTTGATCGCGGCACAAGGCCAAAGCAGTGGCATCCATCACGCCCAAGCGCTTGTTAATGGCTTCATCAAACGATAACCTATCGTAGCGCGTGGCACTGGCATCTTTTTTTGGATCTGCCGTGTATACCCCATCCACTTTGGTGGCCTTCAACACGATATCGGCTTCGATTTCACGCCCCCGAAGTGCTGCGGCAGTATCCGTAGTGAAAAATGGATTGCCTGTGCCACCGGCAAAAATCACCACTTTACCCTCTTCAAGGTAACGCAGCGCCTTGCCACGAATGTAGGACTCGGCCACAGGCTCCACCAGCAAAGCCGACTGCACTCGACTTTGCACGCCAGCACGACGCATGGCATCTTCCAGTGCCAAGGCATTAATCACCGTGGCCAACATGCCCATGTAATCAGCCTTGGCTCTGTCCATACCCTGAGCACTCGGCGCCACACCGCGAAAAATATTGCCACCACCGATGACCACACCAATTTCAACACCCAGTTGCAAAATCTCGGAGATTTCACCGACAATGCGGTCGATGACCTCACGATTGATGCCGTAACTGTCCTCTCCCATCAATGCCTCACCCGAAAGCTTGAGCAATATGCGTTTGTAACGAGGGCCAGTGGTGGTCACAGCGGCGGTCATCTTATCTCCTGTACGTTGGTCAAATTGTATAGCACCAAGCCGCTTAGGCTTTGGTCATGGCGGCGACTTCAGCAGCGAAATCATCCACTTTTTTCTCTATACCTTCGCCCACCACATACATGCTGAAGGCTTTGACACTAGCCTTTTGGCTAGCGAGCAACTGTTCAACCGTCTGTTTGCCATCGCCCTTGACAAAAGCCTGCGACAACAGGGTCACTTCTGCCAGATATTTATGCACGGCACCTTCCACCATTTTGGCGACGATGTCAGCAGGCTTGCCAGATTCAGCTGCACGACCCGCAGCCACCTTGCGCTCGGTCTCGATGGCCTCGGCGGATACCTGATCACGGGTCACCGCTTGTGGCTTGGACGCGGCGATATGCATAGCCAAATCTTTACCCAATTGCACATCACCACCTTGATAATCCACCAACACCCCAATTTTCACCCCGTGCACGTAGCTGGCCACTTGAGCATCGGAGGCCACTCGGGTGAAGCGGCGAATAGACATGTTTTCGCCAATTTTTTGCACCAAGGCCTGACGGGTCGATTCCACAGTGCCTTCACCACAGGCAAGCGCAGCCAGAGCGGCGACATCAGCAGGGTTTTTGTCAGCGATGATGGCCGCGATTTGATTGGCAAAGGCCTTGAAATCATCATTTTTAGCCACGAAGTCAGTTTCGCAATTGACTTCAACCATGGCGGCCACATTGCCCGCCGTGTGCACACCCACCACGCCCTCAGCGGTGACGCGAGAAGCGGCTTTGGAGGCTTTTGCACCACTCTTGATGCGCAACAGCTCTTCCGCTTTTTTGATGTCGCCTTCAGTTTCGCTGAGGGCTTTTTTACATTCCATCATGCCCAAGCCAGTGAGCTCGCGCAGTTCTTTGACAAGGCTTGCAGTGATTTCTGCCATGTTGACTTCCTTAAAATCTGTATGAAAAAAAGCTGCGTTGTCCGCATTGACGCTAGGCAGACACTCGCAGCTTTGTGTTAATAAATTACTGAGCGGGTACTTCTTCGATCAACTCTTCGCTAACGGCTTGCACCACTTCGTTCACCGCTTGCGCTTTGCCCTCAAGCACTGCATCAGCGGCGCCACGAGCGTACAAGCGAATGGCTTGACTGGAGTCGTCATTGCCAGGAATAACGTAATCGATTTCGTCTGGGCTGTTGTTGGTGTCGACAATGCCGATCACGGGAATGCCCAGTTTTTTGGCCTCGGTGATGGCGATTTTCTGATAACCCGTGTCAATCACAAACAAGGCATCAGGCAAAGCGTTCATGTCTTTGATGCCACCCATCGAGCGCATCAGATTCTCAAGCTCGCGACGCAGACCCAAGGCCTCACGCTTAGGCATACGATCAAAAGTGCCGTCCTGCGACATGGTTTCAAGCTCTTTCAGACGCTTCACCGAGGTCTTGATGGTTTTGAAGTTAGTCATCATGCCACCCAACCAGCGGTGATCAACGTAAGGCATACCAGCACGGCTGGCTTCTTCAGCGATGATCTCACGGGCTTGACGCTTGGTGCCAACAAACAAGATATTGCCACGATTGGCAGAGAGCTTACGGATAAAACTCATGGCATCCTGGTACAAGACCACGGTTTTTTCAAGATTGAAAATATGGATCTTGTTGCGTGCACCGTAGATGTACTGCGACATCTTGGGATTCCAATAACGGGTCTGGTGGCCAAAGTGCACACCAGCTTCAAGCATTTGACGCATGGTCGACATACAAATTTCCTAATTGTGTAACAGGGTTAAACCACCACATTGGAGTGCGTCCGTTCTTTATGATTTACAGACCACCCTGCTGCCGAAATGGATGTATCACTATTAACTCATCGTACAGTGACACTCACCACACAGCACCAATGTGTGCAAAATAAGCAAACATAAATTAAACCTGATTTAATTTTGCTTGCAATTAAACTAGCATTCTAACACTTTTTATCTTTATCTGTACGACATGTACTACGACCTTAAGTCCCTCTACACCGCCTATACATGCAGCGGCACAGATGCAGTGAGCTTCATGAACGGGCAA
>JBDKJU010000052.1:0-6196 GCA_039796435.1 Pseudomonadota bacterium
TTGCCAGGCGTGGGCTTCAGCTTGCTTGCACAAAAGAATGTGCAATGAGGACAGCTTGCTTGCGCGTGCAAAGGCTATGGTGTCGCTGATATAAGGTGTGGGGTCATCCAGGCATAAGAGCCTTGCGCCCGGGCAAGGCGTGAAGGGAATGGCCGCCAGCAATTTAGGGTAATAGGCCCGACCCGCTTTGTGCATGGCGTCGGCCCAGGCCCAGTCGAACACATATTCACCATAAGAATGATGTTTCACATAAAGCGGCATGGCTGCCTTTAACTGCCCGCCATCCCACCAACTGAGAAATTGCATGTCCCAGCCGGTCTTGGCACAGGCCGAATGGCTGTCGTGCAGGGCGGTGAAAAACGCATGACTGAGTAAAGGATGACCCTTGCTGAGTTTGTCCCAAGCCGCAGCGGGTAAGTCGTGCAGACCGCCGATCAGGCGCATAATGTGCGTAGCATACTCATGGCTTGCGCACATGCCGCGTAGCGGATGGCTTGACGGTCACCAGCAAAAACAGCGTGATGGTGTATCAGTGCCGGGTTCTTGTCGCCCGCATTTGCTGTGCTTGCCAAGGCAAGGTGCACAGTGCCCACCGGCTTGTCACTGCTGCCACCTGCTGGACCGGCAATGCCGGTGATGGCAAGCGCGACATGCGCCGGAGAGAACTTGAGTGCGCCCAAGGCCATGGCGCATGCCACCGCTTCACTCACTGCACCATGTTGCTGAATCAGGGCCTCGGCCACACCAATGAGCTCGGTTTTGGCGGTGTTCGAGTAGGTGACAAAACCGCGTTCAAACACATCGGATGAGCCTGGCACAGCAGTGAAATAGGCAGCCAACAAACCACCGGTGCAGCTCTCGGCGGTGACCAAGGTGCTGTCTTGACGGCGCAAACTGGCGAGTATGTGTTCGGCTTGATTGATTAAAACCGTATCCATAGCGCCAAGCAGAGTAGGGTCAGCAGGGCTGCCGCCAGATCATCGAGCATCACCCCCAAGCTGTTTTTAATTTGATCGAAGTAGGCCACTGGTCCTGGTTTGTAAATATCAAAAATTCGGAACAGCACAAAGCCTGCTATTTGCAGACCGAGGCGGTCTCCTACCACCAAAATAATAAGCCACATGGCCCATACCTCGTCAATCACGATGCGCCCATCGTCGGCATTGCCCAAGCGATGGCCGGCGATCTGGCAAGCCCAGGCACCCAGTAAGAAAAACAACACAATCATCACCCCCAGCATGAGCAGCGACAGACCAGCAGGGCTGTCTGCTTGAGGCAAACTGAGTCTGCCCAAATACCAGCCAAGCAGAGCACCACAGGTACCGGGGGCAATGCCGAGGAGGCCACTGCCGGCCCCCAAGGCGATGAAATTGGCGGGGTGTTGAAAGAGTAGACTCATGATGTAAAGTGATCCCATGATTTGGGTACTGGCATGTCTTGTCCTGAGGCATCCAGCAGCTTCAACCCGGGGGCTGCGGTGATTTGACCGATGCAATAGCTACCCAAAGCCAGCAGTTGTTGATGGGCTTGGGGCTGCGCGGTAAAGCACAGTTCGTACTCATCGCCGCCAGCCAAGGTGAAGTAGGCTTGCTCGCTGGCACTAAGACGCGCGATCATCGGGTGTTTGGGAATGTCTGACAAACGCAGTTGCGCACCCACGCCAGAAGCTGTGAGTAGGTGGCCCAAGTCACCCGACAGCCCATCAGAAATATCGATGGCGGCGTGTACGCCTTCCATTGCCATTAGTCTGAGTGCCAGTGCCACGCGTGGCTCGGGCAGATGCATTTTGTTGGCGGCGGTGGCAAAGTCAGCGTCGTTTAAGCGAATCCGGCCTTGATAATGGTGCAGGGCCAACAGCGCAGTGCCTAAGTGGCTGGACACCCAGATCTCGTCGCCCACACGAGCGGCACTGCGCTTGAGGGCTCGCTGCTCGGGCAGGGTGCCCATAATTTGTACGCTGATATTGAGTGGGCCCCTGGTGGTGTCGCCACCGATGAGCCGCACTTGGTATTCATCAGCGAGGGTGAAAAATCCCCGTGCAAACTCTGCCAGCCAAGGTTCGTTTATCTCAGGCAGGGCAAGTGACAGCATCGCCCAACGCGGCAGAGCACCCATGGCGGCGAGGTCGGAGAGGTTGACAGCCAGTGATTTCCAGCCAAGAGAAAAAGGCGCGACATCAGGGAAAAAATGTCGTCCCGCGACCAGCATGTCCGCTGATACCGCCAAGGTTTCACCTGCGGGTATTCTCACCAAGGCGCAGTCATCACCAATACCGAGTTCGTTTTCAGCATACGCCAGCGGGCGTTTGAAATACTTGTCGATTAAGGCAAACTCGGACAACTCGGAGGGCATTTAGCGTCGACGTTTGTTTTGAAAATCCTGTACTTCGGCAGTGCGTAGGGCAGGCGCAAGTTTGTCGAGGACACCATTGATGTATTTGTGGCCGTCCGTGCCGCCAAAGTCTTTGGCCAGTTCGATACACTCGTTAATCACCACACGGTAGGGCACGGCGATGCACTCAGCCAGCTCGTAGGCGCCCATTAACAGGATGGCCCGCTCACACAGACTGACGTCGTTGAAACTGCGGTCAATGTGAGGAGTGATCAGCGCCACGCCTTGATCTTGGTGGGCGTTAACACCCCGCCAGTAGTCACGAAAAAAAGGCACATCTGCCTTGCTAAAGCCATCACTGGCTTCAAGTTGCAGGCGTATCTTGCCGATCTCATCACCGGTCATCAAATGTTGGTATAGGCCTTGTACGACCAGCTCGCGGGCCAAGTGGCGGGGGCTGGACTTTCGTTCGTTCAGGCTCATCGCTCAGGGTCCATGCTGTTGAGCACTTCGAGTGCGGCGAGTGCCGCTTCATAGCCTTTTTGTTCTGCGCGTTCGCGCGCCTGCTCTTCGGTGTAGGTGGTCAATACGCCGTTGCCCACTGGTGTGAGGGTGTCCATGGCGACTTGGGCTATGCCACGCGCAGATTCGTTGCACACCACTTCAAAGTGGTAGGTGTCACCTTTGATGACGGCTCCAAGTGCCACCACACAATCCACCTCATCATTTTCGATGGTAGACACCATCATGAGGGGTATTTCCAGTGCCCCGGGTACGGTGACATGCACGATGTTCTTGTCAAGCACGCCGTTCTCCGCCAGCGCGCGCAGGCACCCATTCAAAGACAGGGACACTATGTCGGGGTTGAAGCGTGATTGCACAATGCCCACACGGGTAAATTCGGGTACTTTGGTGTTGATGCTACGGGTAATAATGGCCATAAATTAGGGTTGATGATTGGGTTCGGTAAAGCCGGTGACGTCAAGTTTGAAGCCGGTCATACTGGGGATTTTGCGGCGCTTGCCGAGTATGCGCATTTTGCCCACACCGATATGTGAGAGGATTTGTGCGCCAATGCCGTAGTTGCGCAAGTCCATGCGGTGCGCGTTGAGCGGCGTGGTGGACAGGGCACGGTGGGCAAGACTGTCGGCGTTTTCTGGTTTGTGCAACAGCAGCAGCACGCTGGCATCGCTTTTTTTCATTTGTTCCAAGGCCAAGCCAATGGGCCAGGAATGTGAAGAGTGACCGATGTCGATGAGGTCGATGAGTGACACAGGCTCGTGCACTCGCACCAAGGTCTCGTGCTCAGGGCTGGGCTTGCCGTGCACAATGGCCAAGTGGGTGGCGGTGGGCTCATGACCTTGCATTTGTTCGCGCCACACCTGCAGTTCGAAGCTGCCCCAGGCCGTGTCAATCTGGCGCTTGCCTTGCAGGCTCACCAGACTTTCAGTGGCCGAGCGATACTCGATAAGGTCGGTGATGGCACCGATTTTGAGCCCGTGTTTTTGTGCAAAAACTTGTAATTCTGGCAGCCGAGCCATGGTGCCATCTTCATTCATGATTTCACAGATCACCGATGCGGGCG
The DNA here is from genome assembly GCA_039796435.1 of Pseudomonadota bacterium. Taxonomy (GTDB): domain Bacteria; phylum Pseudomonadota; class Gammaproteobacteria; order Burkholderiales; family Casimicrobiaceae; genus JBDKJU01. Next base: position 3,917 of record JBDKJU010000052.1, read on the forward strand.
CCAACCCTGCCAGCGCGGTGAGGTCGCAGCCAGCTTCTGTGTGACCGGCGCGGGTGAGGACTCCGCCGGTTTGCGCCATGATGGGAAATATGTGCCCGGGTTGAACGATGTCTTCGGCGCGCGCGTTTTTTGCCACCGCAGTCTTGATGGTGTGGGCACGGTCTGCTGCCGATATACCGGTGGTCACCCCCTCGGCAGCCTCTATGCTGGCAGTGAAATTGGTGCCAGTCTTGGTACCATTTTTGGCGGTCATCACATCAATGCCCAACTGCGTGCAGCGCTCTTTGGTGAGGGTGAGGCAGATTAGTCCACGGCCGTATGTGGCCATGAAATTGATGGCCTCCGGGGTGACAAATTCGGCGGCCAGCATGAGGTCGCCTTCGTTTTCGCGGTCCTCCTCATCAATGAGGATAATCATACGTCCGGCCTTCAATTCGGCCAGCAGTTCTTGTGTGGTAGCGAGTGTGCTCATGTCGGGATTTTGGGTAAGCGGCCACCGATTTGTAAGGTGATTTCGCGGGCGGTGTTGGCCACCATTTGGCCAAGACTGACGATGCGTGAATCGTTCATACGGGTTAAGGGGCCGGCGAGTGAAATAGCCCCCAGTGGCTCGGAGAATTCATCATAAACAGGGGCGGCGACACAGCGTAGTCCGAGGGCGACTTCTTCATCATCGTAGGAATACCCCAGTTGGCGAATGCGGGTCAATTGCTCACGCAGCACCTTTTCGTTGGTGATGGTCTTGGGGGTGAGGGCGGTCATGTCGGTGTGGGCAAGCAGACGTTCTAGCTCTTCATCGGGCAGGGCGGCAAGAATGGCCTTGCCAGAGCCAGAGGCGTGAATAGACAGGCGCGAGCCCAGACGCACGGTCATGCGCATGACTTCATGGCACTGTACTTGGGCAATGAAGACTGCGACCGTGTCATCGAGAATGGCCAGATTGGCGGTTTCGCCCGCGGCTTCCATGAGGCGACGCAGGTAGTGATGCGATTCACCCACCAGGTCGCGGTGAGAAATAAAGGCGCTGCCGACCTGATAGGTTTTGAGCCCGATGTACCAAAGCCCCATGTCTTTGTCTTGGGTCACGTAGCCAAGGCGTTCTAGGGTGGCCAATAATCTGTGGGTGGTGGAGGCGGCCAGACCGGTTTTGATGGAGATATCGGTCAGGTTGAGACCGCCTTCGTGGGCGGCGATTTTTTCGAGTATGTGCAGTCCGCGGGTGAGACTTTGGACAGTGCCGGCGCTGTCTTTGATGTCTTCGTTTTTATTGCTTTTGGTGGGGTTTACGGCAAGAGGGAGGGGGTGATTTGGTACGGAAAGAGCGCGTGCAGACATGCGCCCATTTTAATCGAAAACCGCAATACTTTCGACGTGGGCCGTGTGCGGGAACATATTGGCCACCCCTGCGGCACGCAATCGATAGCCTTTGACATTGACCAAAATTTCGGCATCTCGAGCCAAGGTGGCCGGGTTGCACGACACATAGACAATTTTTTTCAGCCCTTCCGCACTCTCGCGAGGCGGCAGGGCAAGGCACACCGCCACTGCGCCGTCACGTGGTGGATCGATAAGCATGCGGTCAATGTGGCCGAGGGCGGCCAGACTGTCACCGGTAGCCTCAAACAAATTGCTGACCAAGAACTTGGCGTTGCTGATGTGGTTTTCAAGGGCAGCGGTTCTGGCGCGTTCAACCAGCCCTTCCGCGCCTTCCACGCCAATCACTTCTGCGCCCAAGCGAGCGATGGGTAAGGAGAAGTTGCCCAAACCGCAGAACAAATCGGCCACCCTTTCGCCCGCCTGTGGCTGTAAATGGGCCATGGCCATGCGCACCAGCATTTGGTTGATGTTGGGGTTGACCTGGGTGAACTCAGTCGGTTTGTAGCGAAATTTAAGCCCGAACTCCGGCAGATGATAAGACAGCGTCCACTCCTTGGGGTAGAAGGGTTCAGCGGTCTCGGGGCCTTTGGTCTGAAAATAAATTTGTATTTGATGAGTGTCGGCAAAGTCTTTAAATAACTGCTCGTCCTTGGGGGTCAGCGCCTGCATGATGCGAAACACCAAGGCTGTGGTGTTGTCCCCCACCGCCACTTCGATTTGGGGCATGCGGTCTTTGCACGACAGGCTGGTGACTAGGGCACGTAGGGGCAGTAGCAGATCGGAGATTTTTCGGGGCAAGGTTTTGCAGCTGCGCATGTCTGCCACGAAACTGCTGCCGCGCTCATGAAAGCCAACGAGTACGCCGCCTTTTTTTTCAACGTGACGCACGGACAAGCGGGCACG
>JBDKJU010000053.1:0-2551 GCA_039796435.1 Pseudomonadota bacterium
GGGAGTGCCGAGTTCAGCATCGTTGATTTCACCTTTGGCAAAGGCGGTGATGTCGATGTTTTTATTCGCGAGTAAAGCCGAACGTATGGCGCCAGACGCCACCGCCGGGCGTGGCGGCACGAGGCAGTCGCCAAAACTACCTGCAGCACCGAAGAGTTTATTGCCGCGCAAAAACAAGACATCAAGCGGCTCGATAAAAAGGGTGGTGGGGCTCATGTGCTTTCCTTTTTGTTGGTGCTCATAACTTCGCCACGGGTTTCACGAGCGAGAAATTCGGCGGTGGTGAGGAGGCTGCGCAGCTCGGACTTCCAGTTAAAGGCAGGCTCTGCGTTTAACTTGCTGAGATGCTCGACCACACGACCAGCGACATCCTTAGCGTTTTTTTTGAGCGCTACATCACTCGTTTGCCGTGCAAACTGATAAGCGATGAGCGGGGCAAACATGGCTTCATGCCAAGCCTGCGGCAAATCCACCATCCACGCTAAGGTGTGGTAGACGGCGCGGCGCGAGACGCTTTCTTCACGCAAGAAAGACACCAAGATTTCAAGTAAAGGCATACTTGACCACTTGGCAGTGAAGTGGGTTTCGCCGCCTGAGCGCTTGAGCAAGGCAATCGAGAAGGCATCACGACCACCCGCATTTTTAGCGCGTTTTTCAGCTTCACGCAGCTCACGTAGGGCAGCGTTAAGCGGGGTTTGGTGGTGGGCAATCACAATGCCCGCCGAGCAGGTGGCCCGCTCACCCATCATGCGCATGAGCTGGCCTTTGAGATAAGCAAAGCCATTTTTACAATGCAGGGCTTGCGGCTCCTGTTTTAATACGCCCCAGTCTTTATCAATGTCTTCAGGTAACACACCGCGATAGGCCTGACTTAAGCGCAGTGCACAGGGCAGGGCATCGGCCACCGGTAGCATGGCCAGCACATCATCGCCACCGGCATAGATTAAACGACCTAAAAATTCTTTCTCCACCACATGGCGTGCAATGGTCAAGGCGAAGTCGTTGAGTGCGCCTGAGATGGCCAGATGACGATTGGGCGAAAGGGCGCGTTTTTGATTTTGGTAGTTTTGTAACTTAGGCCGAGTGGCGGCGTAATCGACAAAGCCCTCGCGAGTGTTGGGGTGAAAGCTCTCGGCATAGCTGATGGCGTAGGCTTCATCGCCCGCTAAGATCTTGCCCATTTTGTCGCCGTCTAAAAGCACCAAAGCGTAGTAGGTTTCAAGTGAGGCATCGGGGCTTAGCACGTCTTTGACTTGTTGTCTTAGTTTGTTTGCCTCAATGGGCTCTTTGCCGCCTGCTGTGAGTCTGCGACGGTCTTTGTGGGCGATGGTGTATGTCTCTGCATTGTCTGCTAAGTCAAGCAAAGCGGGGATGGTCTTGGCGAGTTGGATTTCTGCTTTGCTTAGGTCTCGATTAGCAAGTAATTTTGCGGGCAAAGCCACCGACTCTATGGAGTTAAGCTCGACAATTTCGTGTAGTTTTTCAGCGCCTTTTGCACCTTCAGCCAGCCATGTTTGTAAGGGCTTGGCTAAGGCCATGGTGTGGGTGGAGACCACAAAGCGACTGACCTCGTCTTGCCCCGTCGCCGTGGCTATCTCTTGTGCAAACATGGTCGGCCATAGGCGTTTAATGGCTGCGAGTCCGCCTAAGTGTTCGCCTGCTTTGGCCCATGATTGTTTTTGTTCGGCTATTCGGGTCCAAAGGGTGTTGGCATCCTCACGTTGACCACTTGAAAGCTTAAGGTGCTCGGGGTTGTCAGTGAGCCACTCGACTTCGCCAGTGAGCGAGTCGCGGTAGCCACCTTGGGTGAGAGTTGTGACTTTGCGCTGTGATTTGGCGGCAGTGAGCAGGCGCTCAGCGAGTTCAAGTACAGCAGGGTAGAGCACGCCTGGGTTGGGTTGCCAGAAGCAAGTGCGGTCATCCCACTTGATCTCCTGGCTGAGTAATTGCCAAGCAGGGCTTGCCAGGAAGCCAGCCGCAGCCTCCGGTGCGGTGCCGTAAAAAGGTGCCATGGACTGCTTTAAGGCCGTGACATCGAGGTCGCCTTGTTTGGCTTTATCCCCAATTGCAACAAGTGAAAAAGGCACTGCTGCCCAGTGCACATCGGGAAAACCTTGCAACTGTTCGCGCATCTGAGTGTAGGCGTGGCAGTCTTTATTTTCTGCACTCAGTTCTTTAAGCAGGGCATCTACGGTGGCGATGCCTTGGGCTTGCAGCCAAGCACTCACGGCTTGCTCACACTTATGCGCCAATTGTTTGGCTTGTGAGGCAGGCACTAAGGCGACAAAACGATTGGGTAGTGCGGCTGAGAACAGTGGGTTTTGATCGGTGCTTTTTTTGCGCCAAGCGCATTCATCAAATAATTGACTTGGCACGTCTTGTGTTTGCAACCATAGGTCGACTTGCGGCACCCCACGCAGGCGTGGAAAGAGCACGGCATCAGGCCCAAGCAGTTCGCAAAGGGGACGCATCATTTCCCAGGCCAAACGTGATAGCAGATGTGAGCCTGCCCATAAATCAGAGGTGCTGCGAGCGGCTTCAATGAAGCTTT
>JBDKJU010000054.1:0-5435 GCA_039796435.1 Pseudomonadota bacterium
TACGCGACAGCCACTGTGCCGTTTTCGGGTGCTGCGCCAACATGGTCAACACCTGCTGTGCCTCAAAATTCTGACTCTGCCCGAAGATGACTTTGACCCCGTCGTCGTGCGCCCCGGGTCGATAATGGTATTTGCCCTGCTCTGGCTCCCAGCCCATACCCGTTAAGGCCCGCGCCACTTGCTTGATGTCCTGTTCGGTGTAATTGCCCTCGCCCAAGGTAAACAACTCCATCAGTTCGCGAGCCAAATTTTCGTTCGCCTGATTCTTGTTGGACTGCACTTGATCTAGATACAAAAGCATGGCCGGATGCGTCACCACTGCCTTGAGCAAATCTTCAAAATGTCCCGTGGCGTGGCGACGGAAAATCTGATTTTGCTCGTTCAGCAAATAAGCCGAACGCACCTTGTCGTAACCCGAAGTAAAGTGGTTGTGCCAGAACAACACCATGCGCTCTCGCAAAGGCGAGGAGGTGTTGCGCATCTCCTCCAGCCACCAGGCACGCAACTCATTGGTGTATTCCATTTGCTTGCGGTTGGCCTCACCACGCTCTTCTTGGCTCATGCTCGGGCGAAACACTCTTGCATAGCTGCTTGTCCAAGGCGGGAGGGGAGTCAAGATGGCAGAGGTCTGCGCCTGGCTAAGCAGCTGCGCCACCGCCTGATGCCGTGACATGCCTTCAATGGCTTTGAGTTCTGCCAGGTTGGGCGAAAAACCCGTGCGTGCCAGCAAATGACGGGCATCGTCAAAGCCAAGCCGTGCATGATTGCTCGACCCGATGGCGAGTTCGGTAGCGGCTGCCCAATTTAGCTGGCCGCCGCCAACGAAAACCAAGACCAATAAAAAAAATTGATGAGTGCGCATATGCCCAGTCTACACCCATGCACCCCAAAATATATGCCTGCTCGTCGGCTAATTTTTGTAAAAATTATTTGCTGAGTTTGGCTACAAGTGGCTCTTATCACGCCGTTGCTTTACAACAACTCCTTGCTTGCAAAATTTTTTTGCCAGCACACGTAATCTCTAAAGCTCTGTCTCTTGCCCGAAGGGGTACTCGGGCAAATACAGCGCATCAGGCATCCGCATGTATCATCGTGCCCACGCCCGAGTTGGTCAAAATCTCCAAAAGCAAGGCATGTGGCACGCGCCCATCAATGATGTGCACGCTCTTGACGCCATCAGCGACAGCATCCAAAGCCCCCTGCAGCTTGGGTTTCATGCCGCCGTAAATGGTGCCATCAGCAAACAGCTCTTCGATACGCTTTAACGGCAGCCCAGTGATGAGCTTGCCTTCCTTATCAAGAACCCCCGGGGTGTTGGTCATGAGCAGCAGCTTTTCAGCCCGCATGGTTTGTGCCAACTCCGAGGCCACGCTGTCGGCATTGATGTTGTAGGCCTCGCCTTCGCTGCCCACCCCGATGGGGCAAATCACCGGGATGAAGTTTTTACTGGTCAGGTGGTTAATGAGGTCAGGATCAATTTTGGTGATCTCGCCCACAAAGCCAATGTCAAGCATCTTGCCTTTTTCGCTTTCACTCTCGACCATCAGTTTCTTGGCCTGAATAAACCCGGCGTCCTGCCCGTTCAGCCCCACCGCCCGCCCGCCGTGTTGGTTGATCAGGCCGACGATTTCCTGGTTAAGCTCGCCCAGCACCATCTCTACCGTGTTCATGGTTTCTTTGTCGGTGACGCGCATGCCCTGAATGAATTGACTCTCTATGCCCTGCAACTTCAGCATATTGGTGATTTGTGGGCCCGCCCCATGCACCACGATAGGGTTCAGGCCCACCAGCTTTAACATCGCCACGTCACGAGCAAATTCGTTTTTTAGTGTCTCATCGGTCATGGCATTACCGCCGTATTTAATCACCACGGTCTTGCCCTGAAAACGGCGGATATAAGGCAGCGCCTCGGCGAGTACTTGGGCTTTGTTGGCAGCAGATTCGGCAGACAGGCTCATCACTAGATCCTTAAAAAATTGGGGCGAATTTTATAATATTGATTCAATGAGTACCCCACAAAAATTATTTATCCGCACCTTTGGCTGCCAAATGAATGAGTACGACTCAGACAAGATGGTGGAGGTGTTGGACGCAGCCCACGGTTTAAGCAAAACCGACAAAGCCGAAGAGGCTGATATTATTTTATTCAACACCTGTTCGGTGCGTGAAAAGGCGCAAGAAAAGGTGTTTCATGACCTTGGCCGTGTGCGTGAATTGAAAGAAAAAAACCCCAATCTCATTATCGGCGTGGGGGGTTGTGTGGCCTCACAGGAGGGAGCCAACATCGTGTCGCGCGCCCCGTATGTGGACGTGGTGTTTGGGCCGCAAACTTTGCACCGCCTACCAGCCCTCATCGCCAAGCGCAAACAGACAGGGCGGCCACAGGTGGACATCAGTTTTCCTGAGATCGAAAAATTTGATGCCCTGCCCCCGGCCAAAGTCGAAGGGGCTTCGGCCTTTGTCTCCATCATGGAGGGTTGCAGCAAATACTGTTCTTTCTGTGTGGTGCCGTTCACCCGCGGAGAAGAAATTTCACGCCCCTTTGATGATGTTCTGACCGATGTGGCCGAACTCGCCATGAAAGGAGTGAGCGAGGTCACCTTGCTGGGACAAAACGTCAATGCCTACCGAGGCAAAATGGGCAACACGGCTGAAATCGCTGACTTTGCCACCCTAGTTGAAACAGTTGCCCACATTCCGGGAGTGATGCGCATTCGCTACACCACCTCTCACCCACGCGAAATGACCGCGCGTTTCATCGATACTTATGCGAAAGTGCCGCAGCTGGTGAATCAGATTCACCTGCCGGTGCAGTCGGGCAGCGACAAAATTTTGGCCGCCATGAAGCGTGGCTACAGCGCCCTTGAATACAAGTCCATCATCCGCAAGATACGCGCCATTCGCCCCGATATGTCGTTCAGCTCTGACTTCATCGTGGGCTTTCCCGGTGAAACCGAGGCCGATCACGCCGCCACCATGAAGCTCATTGAAGAGGTGGGTTTTGATGGCAGCTTCAGTTTTGTGTACAGCAACCGCCCGGGCACGCCCGCTGCCGATCTTACCGATGACACCCCTCAGGCAGTGAAGCTTGCGCGACTGCAGCAGCTGCAGTCTGTGATTGATGCGCAGCAATTGGCCAACAGCAAAAAGCTGCTTGGCAAAATTGAAAAAGTCTTGGTCACCAATGTCTCGGCCAAAAGCCCACAAGACATGGCAGCCCGCTTAGACAATAACCGCGTGGTGAATTTTCAAGCCGGGCGTGACTTGCTCAACCACTATGTGGACGTGCGCATCACCGACGCCTATCGCAACAGCCTACGTGGAGAGCTGGTATGAGCGCATGCACCGAAATAGACTTCAGCAGTTTTGATATCAGCCACACCCCGCGTGTCACGCCTTACGGCGACGGCGTGTTTCGCGTGCAGTATGGTGAGCAAACCCAGGCCCCTGCCGTCGATGACGGACTGATAGTGGCCAGCCCCGCGCCTGCGACCAAGGCTGCCAGTTTGGACATCTCTGCCCAACACATAGTGCTCAGCCGTCACGGCAAGGTGCTGACCACGGGCAGCACCGACGAGCATTTCTCTGGTCGCCCGCGCACCCCCATACTGTCTGTGAGTCAAGATAAGGCGGTGGTCTCGCTGGCCTTGCACGCCGATGAACCGGTGTATGGCTTTGGAGAAAAGTGGACTGCTCTGGACAAGCGCGGACAGTATTTGCGCTCGCACGTGGCTGATGCACTGGGGGTGAACACTGAATTGGCCTACAAGAACATACCGCTTGCTTGGGTGCAAACCGCGCATGGCGTGTGGGGGATTTTGCTGCACACCACCCATGATGTAGAGTGGGGCGCTGGATTTGCGCCCTGGTCACAGCGCAGCCTGGTGGCGGTCAATCACGCCCCGCATCTGGATTTTTTCCTGTTTGCGTTGGACGGCCCTGCCGACCTTATCAGGGCTCTGCACCGGCTCACCGGCAGCCCCGCTCCCGTGCCGAAGTGGTCCTTGGGCGTGTGGGTGAGCCGTGCCTACTACCGCACCGCCGACGACATTCTCTCCGCCGCACGCACCCTGCGCGCCAAAGATTTTCCAGCTGATGTCATCACCTACGATGGGCGCGCCTGGCAAGATACCCCCACGCGCTTTCATTTTCACTGGGATACTTCACGCTACCCTGATGTGCGCCCTGTCAATCAGGAGCTGCATGACTTGGGCTACCGTATTTGCTGCTGGGAATACCCGCTGGTGTCGATCAATAATCCGCACTTTGCGGAGTGGTCAGCGAAAAATTATTTTTTAAAAAACCATGCCGGCGAAACCTATGTCTTCCACTGGGACACCGGCAAAAAAACCTCACCATTTGGTAAGGTTTTGACCCCTTTGCCCCCCTCCGGCATAGTCGACTTCACCAACCCCGAGGCTTATGCCTGGTGGCGTGATGCCCACACTGCGGTGTTTGAGCTTGGCTGCGACACCATCAAGAGTGACTTTGGCGAGCAAGTGCCCCTAGATGCCGTGGCTCATGATGGACGCAGCGGTCAAGCCTTGCACAATGTTTATCCGCATCTATACAACCGCTGTGTGTATGAGGCACTGCGACAGTACCACGGCGACGATGCCCTGCTGTGGGGACGTGCAGGCTGGATAGGCGCACAACGCTATCCCACGCAATGGGGCGGCGACCCACAATCTGACTGGGAAGGGCTGGCAGCCAGCATTCGCGGTGGTCTGTCTTATGGTCTATCGGGGGTGCCCTACCATGCCAGCGATGTGGGCGGATTTTATGGCGCACGTCAACCCAGCCCGGAGATTTACGTGCGCTGGGTGCAAGTCGCCATCTTCAGCTCGCATTTCCGTATCCACGGCATCGGTGAGCGCGAGCCCTGGTGCTTCGGTGAAGAAGCCGAAAGCATCTGCAGGCATTTTTTCAAATTACGCTACCGCCTGCTGCCGTACTTGCAGGCCGCTTGCCAACAAGCCGTGATCGAAGGCCTACCCGTCATGCGCGCCATGGCACTTTGCTATCCGGAAGACAAAATTGCCAGACAGTACGGCAATATGGGTGGGCAATTCATGTGCGGCGACAGTTTATTGGTGGTGCCCATCTTGTCAGACAGTGGCGAGGTCAGCGCATATTTGCCCGAAAACGCCGGTGGTTGGTATGATTTCTGGACGGGCGAGCACTACCATGACCACGAGGTGGTGTCGCTTGATTTTGATTTGGAACGCATTCCTGTATTTGTCAAAGCTGGGCACGCCATTACTTTAGGCCCCGAGGTGCGACACACAGCAGAAATTGTGGAAGCGGTCAATGCAGTATTGTGTTTTGGTAAAACCATCCGGCACTGCGCCTTGCCTACACATTTGTCTTGGCAAAAAAAGCGAAGCGGTTTTTACCTCAATCAACGCAAACTCCCACACTGGGAATTCACATAA
>JBDKJU010000055.1:0-2658 GCA_039796435.1 Pseudomonadota bacterium
CACATGCGTGGCAAAATTTGGAGAACGCACTCTTGCGAGCGTTACAAGGCTGGCAGTAGTCAAACAGGCTGATGCCGCAATGTGGACAAAAATCGATATCTGGGTTTTTCAAATCTACCGCACGTTCACAGCCTGGGCAGACCGCTTTGGACAGCCGGGTTAGCGCTGTGTCGTAGCTCAGCTCTTCGCGGCGCTGCACATCAGGCAGTTGTTCGGCCAGTTTTTGTTTTTCTAGATAACGGTTCAGAGACACAATGGCCTGCCGCCCGACCAATACCGTGATGATGATGCCCACCACATAGCGCACATAACCGCCATAGCTGGGCAAATAGGGCACAAGCTCGACGAAAAAGGCAAACAAGGCAAAAAAGATAAACCCCCACACAAACGGCCAGTAAGTGCCTTTGCGCTTTTTAACAAACAGCCATCCGGCGATAGCCAACAAAGGCAACGTCAAGGCTAGACGGTACAAAAACACGCGCAGCTCTAGCCTGCGAGATTCGGCATCGAGTTGTTTTTGGGCGGCTTGCTCTTGTTCATTCAAGAAGCTGCGAGCTTTATTAGCAGCCTGCTGCGCGTTCAAAATCACTTGCTGCTGTGCTTCTACAGTGCTAGCGGCGAACCGTTCTTTGTCTTTCAACGCATCCAAAGCTTTGGTGCGAGAGATTAATTCTGCATCTTGGTCAGCTTGCTGCGTCACGCGGCGCGTGGCTAACCAATTGTTAAAGGTTTCGCGGGCCGCGATGGTGTCGGTTCGGGCGATGCTGAGTTTGAGTTGAGATTGTTCCAGCACGCCACGAGCCTCGTTGACAGCCTTGTCGGATGCTTTGATGGTGTTACGCAGCGCATCACTGGCGGTTTTGTCCATAAAGTCGTTTAACGCAAGCGGTTTTTCAACTTTAGGCAAATCATCTACTACCGTACCACCCAGTCCGATTAAAAAACCGGCAAACACCAGTGCCACCAGCCATAGCCCACGGTGAAACCATTTTTCAGAAAGACGCAACGATTTGCTCATAGTGACTCCTTTAATTGCAGTTATTGATTTAACAATGCAGTGACAAGCGCATGCAAGATGTCGGGTTGAACCTGTGCTGGCTGCAAAGCAGCGCCTACATTCAAACCCACACGGCTAAACACCCCGCGCCTGAATGGCCGCACCATCGCGCCGTCCCTTTCAATGCGACTGAAGTACGAGCCCCACAAATTAGTCAGCGCCATAGGTATGACAGGCGCGGTTACGCCATCGCGCTGTGCATTTTCCAAAATCTTCATGATGCCGCCTTTGAAGGGCTGCAAGTCACCATCTTTGGTGATAGCGCCTTCAGGGAAGATGGCAAGCAAATCACCCTCGCGCAGCACTTTAGCGGCGGCTTCAAAAGCGGCTTCGTAGGCGACGGGGTCCTCAGCGCGGGGTGCAATCGGTATCGCTTTGGCAAGTTTGAATAAACCGCCAAGCAAGGGTTGTTTGAAGATGCGGTGATCCATCACAAAATAAATAGGCCGTGGGCTGGCAGCCATCAGCAGCAGGGCGTCAACATAGCTCACATGGTTACAGGTCAACACGGCCGCGCCTTGTAATGGAATGTGTTCGTCACCGCTGATTTTGAAACGGTAGATAAAGCGTGAGGCCACCCAAGCGATAAACCGCAACAAGTATTCCGGCACAAGTAAGAAGATATAAGCAGCGACGATGGCATTGGCAATACCCACAAACAAAAAGATTAGCGGAATGGTGAAAGACGCTTTGAGCAAAGCACCCGCCAAAATAGAGCTCACAATCATGAAAAGCGCGTTCAAAATATTGTTAGCCGCAATGATGCGCGCACGGTGCGTGGCTTGGCTGCGCAGCTGAATCAGCGCATACATGGGAACGCTGTAAAGGCCAGCAAACAAGCTGAGCAAGGTTAAATCTGCCAAGACTCGCCAGTGGGCGGGTTGCGACATAAAGGTGGCAACACCCATGACGGACGATGACGGCAAACCGCGCGAGGCAAAGTACAGGTCAATAGCAAACACGCTCATACCAATCGCACCAAAAGGCACAAGCCCGATTTCAATGTGGCGCTTGCTGAGCACCTCGCACAAAAGCGATCCGACGGCGATACCGATGGAGAAAACAACCAACAGCAACGATGCGACTTGCTCGTTACCGTGCATTACCTCTTTTGCGAAGCTGGGGAATTGGCTCAAAAACACCGCGCCAAAAAACCACATCCAGCTGATGCCCAACATAGAGCGGGACACCACAATGTTGCCGTAGGCAAGCTTTAAGTTGCGCCACGTCTCGGAAAGCGGGTTCCAATTGATTTTCAAATCAGGGTCGGTCGCAGGGGCTGTTGGGATAAATTGCGATGCCGCTCGCCCTAGCAAAGCTAAAACAACGCAAGCAAACGCCACGTATATTGGCCCAACTTCAGGAACAGCAACCAGCAACCCCCCGACGATGTTGCCCAGCAAAATGGCCACAAACGTGCCCATTTCCACCATGCCATTGCCGCCTGTGAGTTCGCGCTCACTCAAGGCCTGCGGCAAGTAGGCAAATTTAACGGGGCCAAACAGCGTGGAATGTAGGCCCATCAAAAAAGTACATCCCAGCAGTACAGGTACTTGCAAATTGACATTGCTGCTGGTGAACCCCCAAGCCGCGATCAGCAT
>JBDKJU010000056.1:0-2901 GCA_039796435.1 Pseudomonadota bacterium
GCGGCTTGGGTGGCGAAGGCGTTTTGGGTGTTGGTGCTCATGCTAGGTCCTTTCAGTGGTTTAAGGTACGCGGCACATCAGTGACTAATACAGTGCAGCGCATGAGTGAGACTTTAGCACTCTTATACAAGAGTTGTATTAAAATTATTTAAATATATGTTTATTTTCAATAGTTTGAAATTGATTTCCACATATTGGAAAAAATAAAATGGAATCACCTTCCATTTTATTGCGGTGCAGCACTAATATTTTGAATTTGCTTGAATTTTTTCCGGATTGGGTTTTTGCGTCACACTTTGCAGCAGTTTTTTGCACTGTTGTATTTTTGCAACAAATTGTGTATGTGGCATATTAATTCAATATATTGCGATGCAAAAAAACTAGGTTAGAATGAAGATTGAGCTAAGGCTATGAATATGAAGAAAATTTGTGTGATAGGCGCAGGTGCCATCGGCGGACTTGTGGCGGTGCAACTTAAAAAAGCAGGCAATGTGGTCAGTGTCATTGCGCGTGGGCCACATCTTGCTGCCATACAGGAAAAGGGCTTGACTTTGGTGCAGGCCGATGGGAGCAGCCATACGGAAAAAATGGACTTTGCCAGCACCAGTCTCGCAGAATTGCCCAAGCAAGATGTGATCATCATCGCTCTTAAGGCTCATCAAATAGAGCCTTTGCTCACCGAAATAGTGTCTGCCTGTCATGCCGATACCTTGATAATACCTATGCAGAACGGGATTCCGTTTTGGTATTTTCAGCGCAATCCGCACCTGCTAGGCACGAAGGCGGCTGATTTTGCTGGCCGCACCGTCACCACCGTTGACCCTAAGGGGCAGTTGCTGCAACACTTGGACGCAACAAAAATCATTGGTTGTGTGGTGTATCCTGCCGCCGTGATTACCCGCCCGGGGGTGGTGCAGCATGTGGAGGGCTGGCGTTTTCCCTTGGGGGAGCTTGACGGTACTGTGTCGGCGAGGGTGCAGGATTTATCTGCTTGTTTCGAGCAGGCAGGCTTAAAAGCCCCGGTCTTGGATAATATTCGCGCTGAGATCTGGCTCAAGCTATGGGGCAATTTGAGCTTTAATCCGATTAGCGCACTCACCCACACCACCTTGGCCACCATTTGCCGTGAGTCTGAGTCCAATGCCTTGGTGCGCCGTCTGATGGAAGAGGCGCAGGCCATTGCCGAGGCCTATGGGGTTGTCTTTCGGGTGGACATAGACAGGCGCATCGCCGGGGCAGAAAAAGTGGGTGAACACAAAACCTCCATGTTGCAGGACGTGGAGGCGGGGCGCGAGCCAGAGATTGATGCCTTAGTGGGCTCGGTGCTGGAGCTGGGGGGCTGGCTGAGCATGGCATCACCGCATTTGCACACGGTGTACATGCTGGTGCGTACCCTTGGCAATACCATGATGAGACAGAAAATAGCGGTCAAGGGCGCAGCCTTGGGCTAATCGTGGGCAAGGTCCCGCATAACAGCGGGATTAATTTGTGGATAAGTGGCTGTGAGCCCATCAAATAGCGAATGTTCGTAAAAAATAAAAACACTAGGGGTAGTGTGTGAGTGGCCGAAAAAGCCATAAAAACTACTAAATGTAGTTGACAGGGGCGGAAATCCCGCTACAATGCTTCACTGACAACAGTGAGTTGGTTTTGTGCGTTTGTGCGTTTGTGCTGTCTGCTTATGTATGTATGCGGCTTAGCTGCTTATGCCGCTTATGCCGCTTATGCCGCTTATGCTGTTTGCAGGTTGCACATGCTGCACATGCTGTGCAGGCTGCATGTGTTCTCTGCGTTTGCACGGTCTATTGAGGCTGTGTGTTTGAAGCAGTTGGGGCAGGGCAGCGAGGCTGTGTGAGCAGAGCTAGGCAAGGGCAGGTGAAAGCGTGGCACAGACATGGCACAGCATAGGCATGGCGCAGGCATGGTAGACGCAAGACACATTAAGGGAGAAAAGTACATGGAAGCAATGGTAGATGAGGCGATGGTCGGCAGCGACACTGCGGCCAATGAAATAAACACCAAATACAAAACCATACGCCGCAATGGGGCGGTGGTGGGGTTTGAGCCACAAAAAATCAGTATTGCCGTGACCAAGGCATTCTTGGCCACACACGGTCAGGAGGTGTCCACCTCGGCGCGCGTGCGTGAGCAGGTGCAGACGGTGACCAATAGCGTGGTTGAGGCTTTTTTGCGCCGCCGTCCGACCGGAGGGGCCATACACATCGAGGAAATACAAGATCAGGTTGAGCTTGCCTTGATGCGCAGCAGTGAGCATGAAGTGGCACGCGCCTATGTGCTGTACCGTGAAAAACGGGCACAAGAGCGGGCACTCGAAAAACAGCAGCAGAGCGACAAACTCGAATCGCAAGAAAATATTATTCATGTCATCGACAAAGGGGTGCGCAAACCCTTGGACATGTTGCGCATTACCCAGCTGATTAAATCCTCTTGCGAGGGTATTGCTGATGTGGATCCGGATCTCTTATTGAAAAACACCTTAAGAGATTTGTACGATGGGGTGAAGGCCGATGAGGTGCGCAAGGCAGTGGTGCTCGCGGCCAAGTCCTGCATTGAAAAAGACCCTGGCTATGGCTATGTGGGCGCACGTTTGTTGCTCGACAGCATCAGGCTCGAAGCTTTGGGTGAAGAGTTCACGCATGAGGAGATGAAAACCTGCTATGCCGAGTATTTTCCGCGCTACGTCAAGCTTGGGGTAAAGCTGGGTTTGCTGAATGAAGAGTTGGCCCGTTTTGATCTGGACAAGGTGGCTGCAGCCCTTGACTATCGCCGTGATTATCAATTCAATCACCTAGGCTTACAGACCCTCTACGATCGTTATTTATTGATCGATCGCAACGACAATGGTCATGAGCACAAGCAGTATCCCGATGGTCGTCGCTT
>JBDKJU010000057.1:0-3068 GCA_039796435.1 Pseudomonadota bacterium
AACCTGTCCGTGGCGCAGAAAGAATGGTGTGATCTGTTGGAGAAAAATACTGCGGGCAAAATGAAATGCAATATTCTTCCCAAGGCCCCCAGCGCCCCACCCGGCACTTTTGATGCGGTGCGTGATGGCTTAGTCGATGTGTCCTTTACCGTACATGGCTATACCCCGGGTCGTTTTGAACTGGGCAAGGTGGCTGAGTTCCCTTTTGGCGGCAATAACTCTGAAATCACCTCGGTGGCGTTTCATCGTATCGCCAGCAAGTACTCCGTTTTTGCCGATGAACACAAAGGCGTGAAGCCCTTGGCTTACTTCACTCATGGTGGCGGTATGGCGCTTAATACCAAAAAGGCGGTGACCAGCGCCGCAGATTTGCTGGGGCTGAAGTGGCGAGTGGGCGGTGGCATGGTGAACGAAGTGTCCAAGGCCATGGGCATGAATGTCACGCTCAAACCCGCACCTGAGTCCTATGAGCTCTTGAGCAGTGGGGTGATGGATGGCACTTTGTTTCCGCCCGAGTCTTACAACAGCTTCAAGATCGACAGCGTGATCAAATACGTGACCAGCTTTCCCGGTGGTCTGTATAACACCAGCTTTGTGTTCATGATGAATCCAGACCGCTACAACAAACTGAGTGCAGATGAAAAGAAGGCAGTGGATGCCATCTCTGGTGAATTTGCTGCCCGTCATTTTGGCAAAAGCTGGGTCGCCGTCGACCGCGCAGCGCTTGACCACATGAAGGCCAAGGGTGTGCAGATCACCGCCGCTTCACCGGCTTTTGTTGCTGAAATTAAGTCTAAAACAGGCATGCTTGAAGACAACTGGTTCAAGGCCGCCGATGCCAAGGGCCTCAAAAATGCCAAGGCTGTGCTCGAAGAGTACCGTGCTGAAGTCGCCAAGCTAGAGAAGTAATTTTTTGTAGCACACTAACGCGAACCCCTCTACGGTTCGCGTTTTTTTATTTTTTGTCACACAAAGACAACGCAAAAAGGTATTGCATGATTCAACGCTTGATCACCCAGTTTTGTGGCGGCCTATCTGCCCTCGCATTGTTTGCCATCATGATGCTCACTCTGCTTGATGTGATTGGGCGTAAGTTTTTTAATCATTCCTTACCCGGGGCATTAGAGTTGACTGAGTTTTTGATGGTGGTGGTGATTTTCGGTGCCCTGCCTCTCGTCACCTTGAAAGCCGAGCATGTGGTGTTCGACTCATTTGATAAATTTTTAACCCCGGCCATGCAAAAAATGCAGCGTTATCTGGTGCACATTGTTTGCGCCTTGCTGCTCTTGGGACTGGCCTACCTCATGTGGAAAGCCGCCGTGCGATTAGATGGCACCGGCGAGACTTCGGCACAGCTGCAATTGAACAAGGCCAATTTTGTGTTTGGCATGTCATTCGCTTGCTTGCTGACCTCGGTGACCGAACTACTCATGCTCAGCAGCGTGACGAACACTGAAGAGACGGCAGGTGTATTGTGATTGAAGCACTCTTGGGATTTGTCGCTATTTTTGCATTGGCTTTGTTGCGCGTGCCTTTGGCGTTTGCCATGGGTGGGGTTGGCCTTGTGGGCCTGGGTCTGTTGCGCGGCTGGAACCCCGCTTTTGCCAGCACAGCACAGGTGGTGCAAGAAACCGGGTTTGCATACACTTTGTCGGTCATCCCCTTGTTTATCTTGATGGGAAATTTTGTCGCCCGTGCCGGCTTGGCCGCTGAATTATTTGCCGCTGCCAATGCCTTTCTTGGGCATTTGCGTGGTGGGCTGGCCTACGCCACCGTCGCGGCCTGTGCCGGTTTTGGTGCTATCTGCGGCTCTTCTATCGCCACCGCTGCCACCATGAGCAAGGTAGCTTATCCCTCCATGCGTTCACTGGGCTACAGCGACACCTTGTCTACCGGAGCCATTGCCGCGGGGGGAACACTGGGCATTTTGATACCGCCATCAACCATCATGGTGATTTATGGCATCATCACTCAAACCAACATCGGCAAACTATTTGCGGCCGGCGTGATTCCCGGCCTCATCATGTCGTTCATGTTGTGTGGGGCGGTCTGGTATCTCGTGCGTCAAGACGCCAGTCATGCACCGGCAGGTGCTCACAGCACTTGGGCAGAACGTCTGGTGGCCTTGCGGGGTATCTGGGGGGTGCTGCTGTTGGTGTTACTGGTTTTGGGCGGTATTTATGGTGGTGTGTTCACGGCCACCGAGGGGGCAGGCATCGGTGCTTCAGGTGCATTCTTTTTTGCCTTGCTGCGCGGACGCCTGAGTATTGCCGTGCTTAAGGAGGTGTTGACCGAGTCGGCACGCACCACAGCGATGTTGTTTGCCCTCTTGATCAGCGCCACCATTTTTTCAAATTTTGTTAATTTCACCAGCATGCCGGGTGATTTACAAAAAATGGTCACTGGTGCTGGCTTGTCGCCCATCATGGTGGTGGCCTTCATGATGGCCATCTACGTGGTCTTGGGTACGGTGATGGAAGAGCTGACCATGATTCTGCTCACCATACCATTATTTTTCCCCATAGTGACCAGTCTGGGTTTTGACCCCATCTGGTTTGGCGTGCTCATTGTCGTGGTGGTGCAGATAGGGCTGATTTCCCCGCCCGTGGGCATGAACCTGTTCGTGATCAACACCTTATTGCCGGGAGTGGGCTTGAAAGCCATTTTCCGTGGCGTATGGCCATTTGTGTTGGCGCAGGTAGTGTGTCTGGTGATTTTTTTGTTCATCCCCGTTCTGTCAACGTATTTGCCTAGCCTGATGAGGTAGTCAGTGGCGGCCATCTGTCATTCACCCTCCACCATATACAAGGGCTCGGAAATTCTCCGGGCCCTTTTTCTTGCCTGAAATCCCCGCGTTGCGCGGGGTTCCGGCCACCAGTGCTGCGGGTGGCCACCAGCCGAAACGCCCGAAATCGGCCGCTTTCTCGGCCAGAGTCGTCTCTATTCTCCGTTTGGCCTGCGGGTAGGCGCAGATGGTGGTCTAGCAAAATCAACAGCTTACGCTCGACGGTTCATCGTCAACCATGACCACCGGTCAGGCGACAAACCCCGTCACCGCCTCCCACTGG
>JBDKJU010000058.1:0-11014 GCA_039796435.1 Pseudomonadota bacterium
TCCATCACACTGCTGCCGTCATGCCGCCGTCAACAGCGAGAATATGGCCGTTGACATAGCTCGACGCAGCGGAGGCCAAAAACACCGCAGCGCCACCCAGCTCATCTACTTGCCCCCAGCGATTGGCGGGGGTGCGTTGGCACAACCAGGCATTGAAGCTGGGGTCATCGACCAGCTTTTGGGTCAGCTCGGTGACGAAGTAGCCGGGCGCGATGCCATTGATTTGCAGCCCGTATTTTGCCCATTCGGCACACATGCCCTTGGTGAGCATTTTTACCGCGCCTTTGCTGGCGGTGTAAGGCACGATGCTGGGGCGGCCGAGCTCCGATTGCACAGAGCAGATGTTGATGATTTTGCCCGCGCCACGTGCAATCATGCTGCCGGCCACGGCCTGACTCACATAAAACATACTGTCCACATTGGTGTGCATAACGGCCTGCCAGTCAACGGGGGCAAAGTCGAGCAAAGCCCCGCGTATGGTCATGCCAGTGTTGTTCACCAGAATATCAATTTGGCCCAGACCTTCGATAGTGTCTTTGACCGCCTTGACATCGCTCACATCAAAGGCTGCAAAGCTGACCTTGGGAACATCGTTGCCTTTCGACAAGGACTGTGCCACTTGTTTGAGCTTGTCTTCATTGCGGCCATTCAAGATAATTTCTGCTCCAGCCAGATGCAAGGCTTTGGCTATGGCGAGCCCAATGCCCTGGCTAGAACCGGTGATGAGGGCGCGTTTGCCACTAAGATCAAAAAGTGAATTCATGGCGGCATTGTATCGCCCTAAAATGGAGAAAATTTAAGGAAAATCATGTTGATGGCCATGCTCTACGGAGCAAAAGATTTGCGTATCGAGCAGGGCGAAGAGCCACCCCTCACTGCTGGTAAAGTCAAGTTGCGTTTTCGCGCGGGTGGTATTTGCGGTTCAGATCTGTCTTATTACCAAAAGGGGCGGGTGGGCGACTTTAATGTGCTGCAACCCCTGTGTTTGGGGCATGAAGTGGCAGGTGAGGTGCTGGAAGTGGGCACGGGGGTGAGTGGCCTGAGCAAAGGCGATCGCGTGGCGGTGAATCCTAATCAGCCATGTCGTGTGTGCCGTACCTGCAAGGCGGGGAAAGGCAATTTGTGCCTGGCGATGAATTTTTTTGGCAGCGCGGCAGTGTTTCCACACATACAAGGTGTGTTTAAAGAGCTGATGGTGGTGAATGCCGAGCAGTGTGTCAAGGTGCCGCAGAGCTGTGATTTTCGTGTGGCGGCCATGGCAGAGCCTTTGGCAGTCAGTCTGCATGCCGTGCGCCGGGCGGGCAGCTTGGTGGGCAAGCGTGTGCTCGTGACGGGCGCCGGGCCGATCGGCAGCCTGATTATTCTGGCCGCCAAACGCGCTGGCGCTGCTGAAATCACCGTCACTGATGTGGCCGATGCTGCGCTCAAGCGCGTAGAGAAACTGGGCATAGACAATGCCGTCAATGCCGCCAAAGACAGTAGCCGCATCGAGGCATGGTATGCCAATAAGGGCAGCTTTGATGTGAGCTTTGAATGCTCAGGCGTCGCGAGCGCGATGAACACAGCGATTTGTGCCACTGCCTCTGGTGGGGCAGTGGTGCAAGTGGGCATGATCGCCAGCAGCGATGCGCCAATCATGGTCAATCGCTTTGTCTCACGCGAGGTAGACTTGCTAGGCGCTTTTCGCTTTGATCAGGAGTATGCCCAAGCAGTTGCCGAACTCGCATACGAGCGCATCGACGTGTCTGCGGTGATGACCCATACCTATGCCTTGAATGACGCGGTGGCCGCGATAGAGATGGCTGCAGATCGAGGGCAGGCCATGAAGGTGCACCTGACTCTGTAAATTTATCCAAACACACAACACTTATCGCACATCAATATGAACATCATCGATCAGATCGGCAACACCCCACTGACTGAATTGAAGCAACTGCCGCAAAGCCTGGGTATCTCTCCCAAGGTCAAGATCTTGGGCAAGATGGAAGGCAATAACCCGGCAGGCTCGGTGAAAGACCGCGCGGCCTATTACATGATCAAGGGCGCGGAAGAGCGTGGTGAAATCAAGCCTGGCGACACGTTGATCGAGGCCACCAGCGGCAACACCGGCATCGCCTTGGCTATGGTGGCGGCGTTGAAGGGCTACAAGATGCAACTCATCATGCCTGATGATCTAAGCATAGAGCGTCGACAATCGATGACTGCGTATGGTGCAGAGCTGATATTGACGCCTGCGGCTCAGGGGGGGATGGAATACGCCCGCGATCTTGCCATGCAAATGCAGAGCTCTGGCAAGGGCAAGGTGTTGGACCAATTCTCCAATGCAGATTGCCCACGCGCGCATTTTGAAACCACGGGGCCAGAGATATGGCGTGACACACAGGGACACATCACTCATTTTGTTTCGGCGATGGGCACGACTGGCACCATTATCGGCACCTCGCGTTACTTGAAAACGCAAAATCCAGGCGTGCGCATTGTTGGCTGTCGCCCCACTGACGGCTCAAAAATACCGGGCATACGCAAATGGCCGGAGGCGTATTTGCCGAAGATTTTTGACGCCAGTGCAGTAGACCAAATTGAAGAAGTCAGTCAGAACGATGCCGAGCACATGGCACGTACCTTGGCCAAAAAAGAAGGCATATTTGCCGGCATTTCCGCAGGGGGGGCGGCAGTCGTGGCCTTGCGCGTGGCACAGCAGTTGGAGCAGGGCACCGTGGTGTTTATTGTCTGCGACCGTGGGGACCGTTATCTGTCGACTGGGGTGTTTTCTTGACCCCCATTTTGGTGTTTGATATTGAGACCATTCCAGACATTGAGGGGCTAAGGCGTTTGCATGGTTTTTCAGCGGATTGCTCAGACCAGGAAGTGGCCGAGCAGGTTTTTGCGCTGCGGCGTGAGAAGGTGGGCAATGACTTCCTGCAGCATGCGCAACACCGAATCGTGGCGATTTCCTGTGTCTTGCGTCATGGGCCGGAAGATTTGGCGGTGTGGTCTTTGGGCAAGGTAGAAGACAGCGAGACAGAACTGTTGACGCGTTTTTTTGCCTTGTTTGAACGCTTTACTCCACAGCTGGTGTCTTGGAACGGAGGCGGTTTTGACTTGCCCGTGATCAATGCCAGGGCCATGATCCAAGGCGTCGCGGCCACCAAATATTGGGACTGGGGCGACGATGACCGTGACTTCAAGTTTAATAACTATCAAAACCGCTACCACACACGACATGTGGATTTGATGGATGTGTTGGCGATGTTTCAGCCCAAAGCCAACACCGCATTAGATGACATGGCCAAGCTGTGCGGCTTACCGGGTAAGCTTGGCATGGATGGGGGGCAGGTGTGGCCGGCGTTTCAGCGCGGCGAAATAGCTGGCATCAGGGCTTATTGTGAGACCGATGTGGTCAACACCTATTTGCTCTACTTACGTTTCATGCACATGCGTGGGCAACTCACTCAGGAGAGCTTGGCCAAAGAGACCATGCGCGTGCGTGAAAAAATTGCCTCTGCCAACATGCAGAACCAAACACATTGGCAGGAATATCTTAAAGCCTGGGCAGCTTGAGATGGGCCCAGATCTCTGACAAAGCTGTGACCAGTTGGTCGATCAGCTCTTGAGTGTGCTTGGGGCCTGGGGTAAAGCGCAGACGTTCGGTGCCACGTGCGACCGTAGGGTAGTTGATGGGTTGCACATAGATACCGTGCACGGTGAGCAGGCGGTCGCTGGCCGCTTTGGCCAAAAAGGCATCGCCCACCATCACTGGCACTATGTGACTGTCATTGGCCAGATTCGGAATCCCTGCCTGTTTGAGGGCCGCACGCAACCTGCGCACTGCTTCGCGTTGTTGCGCACGCTCGGAGGAGGAGCCCATGAGATGGGTGACGCTGGCTTTGGCTGCTGCTGCAATCATGGGCGGCAGAGAGGTAGAGAAAATAAAGCCATTGCCAAAACTGCGCACGCAGTCGACAATTTCTTTACTTGCCGAAATGTAGCCGCCCGACAAGCCAAAGGCCTTGCCCAATGTTCCCTGAATAATGTCCACCTCATCAGCCACGCCCATTTCTTGCGCCACACCACCGCCTAGGGCACCGTACATGCCCACGGCGTGGACTTCGTCAAGATAGGTCAGCGCTTGGTACTTGCGTGCCAAAGCGGTGATTTTGGGGATGGGGGCAATGCTGCCACTCATGGAATACACCGACTCGAAGGCGATGATTTTTGGTTGGGCCAAGGGCAAGTGCAGCAAATGTTGCTCAAGGTCGGCCAAATCATTGTGTTTAAAAATGATCTTGCGGGCCCCCGAACGTTTAATGCCCTCAATCATGGAATTGTGATTCGAATCGTCAGACAAAATCACGCAATCCTCAAGCAATAAGCCCAAAGAGGCCAAGGCAGTTTGATTGGCTGAGTAACCAGAGGTAAACAGTAAGGCAGCCTCCTTGCTGTGCAGCAAGGCCAAGGTTTGTTCGAGCTGCACGTGCGCATGGTGGGTGCCGGCGATGTTTCTGGTGCCTCCGGCACCGGTGGCACCGGTGTCTACCGCTTGGTGCAAAGCCGTCAACACTACTGGGTGATGCCCCATGCTCAGGTAGTCATTTGAGCACCAGATGACCACTTCCTTGGGCTCGGCATCAGGTGTTTGAAACCAACGGGCGCGTGGGTACATGCCCAAAGGGCGCTCAAGTTCGGCAAACTGTCGGTAACGTCCCTCGGTGCGTAGTGCGGTGAGCTGGTTTTGGAATATTTCGCTATAGTTCATTAATGAGTGCATTTTATCTAAGTCATCTACAGGCTGGTCAATTTCAATTCGCTCTGGATACACCGCTGGTCATGGGCATTGTCAACTGCACGCCGGATTCATTTTCTGGGCAAAGTCAAAGCCTGCAGGCAGATCAGGCCATCGCCATCGCCAGGCAACATGTGGCCGACGGGGCACACATCATAGACATAGGTGGTGAGTCCACCCGGCCGGGTGCCGCGCCAGTGAGCTGCCACACGGAAATGCAGCGCGTATTGCCAGTGCTTGAAGCGCTGGTGGCAGATGGCGTGTGTGTCAGCATAGACACACGCCACCCCGAGGTCATGCGGGCAGCGATCAAGCTGGGGGCCAGTATGATCAACGATGTCAACGCCTTACGGGCAGAGGACGCGATTGCCGCGGTGTGCGGGTCAGAAGTGGCCTTGTGCTTGATGCACATGCAGGGCGAACCCGGGCACATGCAAGACGCACCCTTTTATTTGGACGTGGTGGCAGAAGTTGCCGGTTTTTTGGCTGAACGGGCGCGCGCCTGTTTGCGTGCGGGCATCGCGGCACATCGCATAGTGCTTGACCCGGGTTTTGGTTTTGGCAAAACTCATGCCCACAATGTTGAGTTGATGCGTCAATTGTCTTGGTTGCATCAACTGGGCTTTCCTCTTTTGTGCGCCTGGTCACGCAAGCGCAGCCTAGGTGAAATCACCGCACGGCCGGTCGAACAGCGCATGGCCGCCTCTATTGGCGCAGCCCTTGCCTCAGTGGCGGCAGGCGCGGCGATGGTGAGGGTGCATGATGTGGCTGAAACTGTCGACGCGCTTAGGGTCTGGAAGGCGTTGCGACAGACAAGTCCTGTCGCTAACTAAACAAACACGAATGATCGGTTGGTTTATTATTACCTTGGCAAGGTAAGTATGCTTGTGTCGTGAGTGTGCCCGAAGTGGGTAAAAATGGCATTGCCCACATTGCTGTTTAAGGTGATGACTTGGCTTGCGTTGCCAGCGCTTGTGGGGCTGAATTGATATTGCAGCGTGCAGCTGTTGCTGGGCAAGATAATGATCGGGAAGCTGTTGCCGCAGGTGCCACTAGTCAAGCTAAAAGTGCAGCGCAAAGAGGTTTCTTTTTATCGCGTAGTGGCAAGATGTAATAATGCGATTTTTTTGCATTTTTGCATTAGTTGCAGCAAAACCGATGTAGGTAGCAAGTGCCATTGTGTTCTTAGACTGCCGTATAGTCACTGAGGTACGCTACTTCCAGCCCATGCCATGAGGTAAAGCGTTTGTCATTGGTCACGAAGTAGTGGCAGTCTGCATCCAAGGCTGAAAGAAAATGTATGGCATCTATGGTGCGTAAGCCGTTTCGTCCTCCATAATCTGCCGCATCCAGTAAAATTTTTTGAGAGGCGCTCATCAAGGTAAAGAGGCCCTTATCAAGCAATAAGTCTTTGATGTCTTGAACAAGAACAGGGTTTCTGTCTCGTATGGGCTTGATTAATACCTCGGGCAAGACTATGTCGCTGCTGTAGGCGGTAATTTCGTCTCTACCGATAAGCTCAAAGATGGGCTTAACCACTTCATAGTAAATGGGGATTTGTTCAATGAAGTAAATGATGCAGTTGGCGTCAAAGTAGACACGCTTTCCCTGCATAGTGTTGAGGAGGGCATTGATGTTTTTCACTATTCGCGAAGCTCATTAATGTAGGCATCTACCTCGGCAGCGCTTTTAAAAACCCCTCGGTCTGGTTTTGATAGACGATGCAATTTGGATAACTTGTTTTCAGATGTGGGCTGGCTTGCTGCGGTGAATAAAACACCATCTTTACGTATATGGTACTCAATGTGTGTGGGGACAGAGATATGTAAAAAATCGACCACCTCTCGTGGCAATGTGATTTGATTTTTGGGGCGAACGCGAACCAGTGACATGAGTGTCTCCATAGAGAAAATTTAGAAAATCTAACGGCATACTATGATTTTCTTACTACATACTACGGAACGATGATACACCATTAGCAATAATACAATTTATCCGCTTGCAAAAAATCAAGGTGCAAGAAATTTTTTCCCGTTTTTTTATTAAAGATAGAGGTGTTTATGACTGCCTATGTGGTGACAGCCATCAGCGTGACCGACGCGACGAAGTATGAGGACTACAAACGGCTCTCCGGGCCAGCCGTCGCCGCTAATGGCGGGCGGTTTATTGCCCGTGGTGGCGCTTTAGAGGTTTTAGAAGGCGATTGGCCGCACAAAAGAGTGGTGCTTCTGGAGTTTCCCACTGTGGACGCGGCAAAAAAGTTTTACACAAGCGTGGAGTATGTGGCTGCGCGGCAGGCACGTGTTGGCGCAGCGGAGTTCAATATGGTGATCGTTGAAGGGGTATAATGATAGGTTAATCTTTTTACGCCTTAATAACACATGAAAATTGCTCAAGAACTTCGCGCCGGTAACGTCGTGATGATTGGTAACGACCCAATGGTGGTGCAGCGCGCTGAATTCAGCAAGTCTGGCCGTAATGCCTCGGTGGTCAAAATGAAACTCAAAAATTTATTGACTGGCAGCGCACAAGAGACGGTGTACAAGTCTGATGAAAAATTCAATGACATCATTCTCGACAAAAAGGCGGTGACCTACTCATACTTTGGCGACCCCATGTATGTGTTCATGGATGAAGAGTACAACCAGTATGAAATCGAAAAAGACTCTTTGGGCAATGTGCTTAATTACATTGAAGAAGGCATGCCTTGCGATGTGACGTTTTATGAAGGCCGTGCCATTTCCATTGAAATGCCTAATTCCGTGGAGCGTGAAGTGGAGTACACCGAGCCTGCTGTGCGTGGTGATACCTCGGGCAAGGTGATGAAGCCTGCGCGCTTAAAAGGCACCGGGTTTGAGATTCCCGTCCCGGCGTTTGTCGAGATTGGCGATCGCATTGAGATTGACACACGTACCGATGAATATCGTCGCCGCGTATAACGTTCAAGCAAAAACTCAGTCTGCTTTCTCATACTAAACTAGGCACTTCGGTGCCTTTTTTTTATGTTTGCAATCACTTGTGTCAAGTGCCCGCGTTTGGCAAATTTTTTAAGCGCAGGCAGAGACAAATACCCCAATTATTTTTGCCGTCCTGTGCCCAGCTTTGGGGCGTCAAGGCCGCGTTTACTCATCGTTGGTTTGGCACCGGGGTGGCACGGGGCCAATGCCACGGGGCGCCCATTCACTGGGGACTATTGCGGTACTTTGTTGTACCAAACCTTGCATCGCTATGGTTTTGCCTCACAGCCAATGTCCTTGCCCGGCGATGCTTTGCAATTACTGGATGCACGCTTGACCAATGCGGTGCGTTGTGTGCCACCGGAGAATAAACCCACTCCTTTGGAGGTGAGCACCTGTAACCAGTATTTGCTCGAGGAGTTGCAAGATCTGCCAGAGGGTGCTTTGGTGCTGGCCTTGGGGGTGGTCGCGCATCAGGCAGTGATCAAGGCACAAAAGTTACGACAAGCGCAGCATAAATTTTCCCATGGGGCGGTGCATGCCTTGCCGGGCTTCACGCTATTTGACTCCTACCATGTCAGTCGATACAACACCAATACCGGCAGATTGACCGAGGCCATGTTTCATCAGATATTTGATGCAATAAAAAATAAAATGCAGTCATGAGCACTGAAGCCTTACATGAAGACCGCTTTCAGCATTTGCGTGAGACCTTAAAAAATCTCCCTGGTCTGCCTGGGGTCTACCGCATGGTGGGCCAAAGCGCCGAGTCTGAAGAGCAGGTGCTGTATGTGGGCAAGGCGCGTGACTTAAAAAAAAGGGTAGGCAGTTATTTTTTAAAAAACAACCACAGTCCACGCATCAGCATGATGGTGGCCATGGTCAAGCGCATTGACACCACGGTGACTCGCTCTGAGGCCGAGGCCTTGATCTTGGAAAACAATCTGATCAAGACTCTGGAGCCGCGCTACAACATTTTGTTTCGTGACGATAAGTCATATCCTTACTTGCTGATTTCCAAACACAGTTACCCACAACTGCGCTATTTCCGTGGCAAGCCAGACAAACAGCATCAAGTGTTTGGACCTTACCCCAGTGCTTTCGCCGTGCGCGAGGGCATCAACCTTTTACAAAAGACTTTTCAGCTGCGCACTTGTGACAACAGCGTGTTTAGTCATCGTTCAAGGCCTTGTATGCTGCATCAGATAGAGCGCTGCAGTGCGCCTTGTGTCGGGGCGGTGACAGAGGAAGCCTATGCCCAAGATGTTCAAGATGCCAGCATGTTTCTTGCGGGCAAGGGCGAGACAGTGGTGCAGCAGTTAAATAGCGATATGTTGGCGGCAGCCCAGGCTTTAGCCTTTGAGCAGGCGGCTGTGTTGCGTAATAAGATCACCCGTCTGCGCAGTTTGCAGCAAAAGCAGTTTGTCAGCAGTGTGGGCGAGCATGATGTGGACGTGGTGGCGGTGGTGATCGAGCAGGGTTTGGTGGCGGTGAATCTGGTGATGGTGCGAGCCGGACAGCATGTGGGTGACAAAACTTTTTTTCCCACGCACACCAAAAGTATGTTGAAAGAAGTGGGTGATGATAAGCTGGCGGCAGAGGCTGCGGAAGCCGAGGTGCTCATGGGTTTTTGTGCACACCATTATTTAAGCCAGTCAGTGCCTCCGCTCATCTTGCTGAACCATCGCTTTGAGTGGGAAGCACTCGAAGAGGTATTGACTGCACAACGCGGCGGCAAAGTGGTGTTGCAGGCGCACAGCACGCAGGAGAAAAAAGTGTGGCAGCAAATGGCCTTGCACAATGCGCATTTGGCCATCACGCAAAAACTGGCGCAAGAGGCCACACAGGAACACCGCTTGCAGGCCTTGATAGAGGCATTGGAGTTGCCGGTAGAGACCGCACGTTTGGAGTGCTTTGACATTAGCCACACACAAGGAGAGGCCACGGTGGCGAGTTGTGTGGTGTTTGATAATAATGCCTTGCAGAGCAGTCAATACCGCCGTTTTAATGTACAGCCTGCGGTCGGTGGAGACGACTATGCCGCCATGCGGGAGGCGCTGAGTCGACGATGTGCACGTATCGCTGCGGAAGAAATACCCCGCCCCGATGTCATCATTATTGATGGAGGTAAAGGGCAAGTGGGGGTGGCCGCGCAAGTGCTGGAAGAGCACGGACTTTCAGACATCATCATGTTTGGCAGTGCCAAGGGCGTGGAGCGCAAGAAAGGTCAGGAACAAATTATTTTTCCAGGTCGTGAGCTGCCTCTAAGGCTTGGAGAAAATCACCCCGGCCTACATCTCATTCAGACCTTGCAAGATGAAGCCCACCGTTTTGCCATACAAAGCCATCGTGCCCGTCGTGCCAAAGTGCGCACCCAATCAGCCCTGCAAGAGATAGACGGGGTGGGGCCAAAGCGTCGGCAAGATTTGCTCAAGCATTTTGGGGGAATCGTGGGGGTGGAAAAAGCCGGCGTGGATGATTTGATGCGTGTGAAAGGCATATCCAAAGAATTGGCTCTGCGCATTTATTCGGCCATGCACTAGACGGGCAGGCACGCGCTTTTCATTCAATATCGCTGATTCAGGTTAAGATAGCTCATCATGGTTACTGTTCATTTTGCCCCGCATCTGCAGCGTCATGTGGCCTGTGCCCCGCAGCAGCTGGTGGCAGAGACTTTGGCAGAGGCGTTGACGCTGGCATTTGCAGCTGCTCCGGCCATGCGTGCCTACGTCTTGGACGAGCAGGGGCATATTCGCAAACATGTGGCGGTATTTGTCAACGGTCAATTGCATCATCGTCGTCAGGACTTAAGTCTGGTGCTGTCTCCCGATGCAGATATTTTTGTGTTTCAAGCTTTGAGTGGAGGTTAATGGTGGGTCAACAGCAATTTTTCGTGTGCAGTCGCAAAGGGCTTTTTGTGTACTCAGGGCAGGCGCAAGATCCGGCCAGTTTTCAAATCATTGCCCACCATTTTGCCGGCGAGCCGGTGACGCAGGTATTGGCTGACACCCGTGCTGGCGGCGTGGTGTGGTATGTGGCTTTGCGTTTGGGGCATTTTGGTGTGAAGATGAAACGCAGTCATGATCAGGGCAAAACTTGGGTGGAAATACCGGCACCTGCGTTGCCAGAAAAACCCAATACGGGCTTCTGGGAAAATGACCCAAGTCCTTGGAGTGTGGACCAAGTGTGGAGTCTGGCCACGGGTGGGGTAGGCAATACAAGAATCTGGGCGGGCTGCAGCCCAGCCGGATTGTTTTATTCCGACGACTTAGGC